>CAMBNY010000043.1 GCA_945869165.1 Comamonas sp. lk
GCTGCTGAGCTGCGCGTCCCACGGCAACACTTGCGCGATGGATGTGATGCGGGTGTAGCTGTAATCGCCTTGGGGCGTCACGGTTTCCAGTGTGTAGGCGCCTTGCTGCTGCGCCAGCGCGGCCAGTATCTCGGGCATGTCGGGGCGGATATTGCCCGCTGCCAAAGTCCAGCGGCGGTCACCGCTTTGCTGCAGTTGGTGCAAGTACAGCGCTTGGTGCGCACGGTGGAAAGAGCCCAGCCCCAAATGGAGCATGGTCAAGGGGGAAGTGTCTGCGGCCATGGTGAATACGAAAAGCTAAACAGAGGCGCGCCCGGAGCGCAGCGAGCGGCCTTGGGCGTCAAAGAAATGGGCGCAATCAAATTGCAAATCGATACCAACGCTTTGGCCGCTGTGCAAGCCACTGCGCGCGCTTTGGCGCAGCACCAGTTGCAAGCCCTGGCCGTTGCTCAAATACAGCAGGGTTTCAGCGCCCAGCGCTTCCACCAAATCCACCTGCATTTGCAGCATGCCTTGGCCTTGGGGCTGCAAAATCACGTGCTCGGGGCGCAGGCCGATCAATCCGTCCGCCGCCACCGGCAAGGCAAAGCGCTGCGCCAGTTCGGCCACCAGGCTAACGGCCAGCATATTCATTTGCGGTGTGCCGATAAATTGGGCGACAAAACGATTGGCCGGGTGGTCGTAGAGTTCCAGCGGCGTGCCCACTTGCTCGATGCGTCCATCGCGCAGCACCACCACGCGGTCGGCCAGGGTCATGGCTTCTACTTGGTCATGCGTCACGTACACCGTGGTGGCGCCGAGGTCACGGTGCAGTTTGGCAATTTCGATGCGGGTTTGGCCGCGCAGCGCAGCGTCCAGATTGGACAGCGGCTCATCAAACAAAAACACTTTGGGTGCGCGCACGATGGCGCGGCCAATAGCCACGCGCTGGCGCTGTCCGCCCGAGAGCTCTTTGGGCCTGCGGTGCAAATAGTCGCCCAGGTTGAGGATGGCAGCCGCGCGCTCTACTTTTTCGCGGATTTGCGCTTGCGGCACTTGCGCCAGCTTGAGCGCAAAACTCATGTTTTCAAACACGCTCATATGCGGGTACAGCGCATAGCTTTGGAACACCATGGCCAGATCGCGGGCGCTGGAGGCGGCCTCGGTGATGTCACGCCCGTCCAGCACCACGCTGCCGCCGTCGGTCTGCTCCAGGCCGGCAATCAAGCGCAGCAGGGTCGATTTGCCGCAGCCCGAGGGGCCGACGAACACAATGAATTCGCCCTTTTTTATTTGCAGATCCACGCCTTTGATGACGCGCAACTCGCCAAAACTTTTTTCGATGCCGTGAAGTTGAAGATAGGCCATGAGGAAGAATCAGTCCGGTCAAAAAAATAGGGCGCGCTACTTCACCGCGCCAAAAGTCAGGCCCTGCACCAATTGCTTTTGGCTGAACCAGCCAAACACCACAATCGGCGCAATCGCCATCAAAGACGCTGCCGAAAGCTTGGCCCAGAACAAACCTTCCGGGCTGGAGTAGCTGGCAATCAGGGTGGCCAGCGTGCCGGCCTTGGCAGAGCTCAGGTTCAGGCTCCAAAAGGCTTCGTTCCAGCTGAGTACCAGGCAAAGCAAACCGGTAGAGGCCAAGCCGCCCAAGGCCAGCGGAAAGGTAACGCGGTAAAACTCTTGCCATAGCGTGGCGCCGTCCATGCGCGCGGCCTCCAAAATTTCGTGGGGAATTTCCTTGAAGTAGGAATACAGCATCCACACCATGATGGGCAGGTTGGACAGCATAAAAATGATGACCAGACCAGTGCGCGTATCTAGCAACTGCGATTTTTGCGCCAGCACATAAATAGGCACCAAGGCACCCACGGCAGGCATCATCTTGGTTGACAGCATCCACATCAACAGGTTTTTGGTATGGCGGCTCTTGAAGAAGGCCATGGAATACGCGGCAGGCGTGGCAATCATCAAACCGATCACAGTGGACAGCACGCTGGTGATCAGCGAATTGCGCGCATAGAGCAAATAGTCGCTGCGCTCTTGCACTTCGCGAAAGTTGTCTAGCGTGGGCGTGAACCACCACAGTGGCGGCACCGAGATGGCTTGCAACTCGGTCTTAAACGCCATCAGCGCCAGCCAACCCAGCGGAAAGAAAAGCAGCAGCGTGATGACCCAGGCCGCAGCGGTGCGCAGCAGCAAAGGCAAGGGGTATTTAGAGCGGCGGGCCATGGGGTTTACTTGTCCAAGTCTTTGCCAACCAGGCGAATCAAAAAAGCTGCCGCGATATTGGCCAGCAGCACCGCAAACAAGGCCCCAGCGGAAGCCACACCGGCATCGAAATTGAGCAAGGCTTGCTTAAAAATCAGGAAGGCGACGTTGGTACTGGCATCGCCCGGCCCACCGCCGGTCGTGGTGTAAATCTCGGCAAATACGCTGAGCAAAAAGATCAGCTCAATCATCACCACCACGGCCACCGGGCGGCCCAGGTGCGGGATGTAGAGATAGCGCAGTTGCTGCAAATAGGTGGCGCCGTCCATACGCGCGGCCTCGAGTTGCTCACGGTTCATGCTTTGCAGCGCGGTCATAAAAATCAGCGCTGCAAACGGCAGCCATTGCCAGGACACCATGATGATGATGGAGACCAGTGGATGGTCGCTCAGCCACTCCACCGGCGTGAAACCAAAAAAGATAGAGACTTGCGCCAGCACGCCGTAGATGGGGTGCATCATCATGTGTTTCCACAAGAGTGCGTTGACGGTGGGCATCACAAAAAAAGGCGAGATCAACAGCAGACGTACGACGGCGCGCCCGGGAAAGGCCTCGTCAATGAGCAGCGCCAGGCCCATGCCTAGCACCACAGTGATCACAATCACACTGCCCAGCAGCAGAATGGTGTTGAGGACGGCCGCGGAAAAAGAGGGGTCGGTCAGGAAGTATTCGAAATTTTCCAGGCCGTTAAAACCGGTCTGGTCGGGCTGCATCAGGTTGTAGCGGATGAGCGAAAAATACACCGTCATGGCCAGCGGCACCAGCATCCACAGCAGCAGGGTTGCCACAGCCGGGGTCAGCAGTAAACGCGGGAGCAAGCGGTTCATGGGGATGGGGTCAGCACATAGTAAAAAAGAAAAAGGCGGACGCCCGCAAGCGCCCGCCTTCTTTGCAGCTTACTTGTAGTAGCCGCCTTTCTTCATTTCGCGGTCAGCAGCGACTTGCGAGGCTTTGAGCGCGGCATCGACCGTGCTCTTGCCCGCCAAGGCAGCGCTCATTTGCTGGCCCACGGCAATACCGATAGCCTGGAACTCAGGAATCGCGGCAAATTGCACGCCCACATAGGGTGACTTGGGCAAGGTGCTGTCGTTCGGGTTGGCCGAATCGATAGCGGCTTTTTCCGCAGCAGCAAAGACAGCAGCTTTTTGGAACTCGGGGTTCGCATAGGTGGATTTGCGTGTGCCGGTAGGAACGCGGGCCCAGCCATTGGTTTTAGCCACCAGATTGATGTAGTCCTTGGAAGTCGCCCAGTTGACGAACTTCTGTGCAGCAGCGGCATTTTTGGTGCCTGCTGGAATCGCCAAGGCCCAAGCCCACAACCAGTTGGCGCCTTTTTGCGTCACGCTGTAGGGGCCTTGTGCAAAAGCGACTTTGTCGGCCACTTTGGACTGCTTGGGGTCGGTGATGAAAGATGCCGCAATCGTGGCGTCAATCCACATGCCGCATTTGCCCTCGTTGTACAGCGCCAAAATTTCGTTAAAGCTGTTGGCCGACGAGCCGGGAGGGCCGTATTTGGTCAACAAGTCCACGTAAAAAGTGACGGCTTCTTTCCAAGGCTTGGACTCGAGCTGGGGTTTCCAGGACATGTCAAACCACTGTGCGCCAAAGCTATTGGCCATGGTGGTCAGGAAGGCCATGTTGTCGCCCCAGCCTGGCTTACCGCGCAGGCAGATGCCATAGACGCCGTTTTTCGGGTCGTGGATTTTGGCGGCTGCATCACGCACATCGTTCCAGGTAGGACGCTCGGCAAACTTGATACCGGCTTTGTCGGTCAGGTCTTTGCGGTACATCAGCATGGAGCTTTCGCCGTAGAAAGGCGCAGCGTACATTTTTCCGTCCACGCTCAGGCCGTTGCGCATGGCGGGCAGGATGTCATCGGCGTCGTAGCTGGCATCGCCTTTGAGCTCGGTCAACCAGCCTTTTTTACCCCAGATAGGGGTTTCGTACATGCCGATGGTCATCACGTCAAACTGGCCGCCTTTGGTGGCGATGTCTGTCGTGACGCGCTGGCGCAGTACGCCTTCTTCGAGCGTAACCCACTTGAGTTTGATGTCGGGGTTGGCGGCTTCAAAGTTTTTGCTGAGTTTTTCCATTTCGATCATGTGGCCGTTGTTCACGGTGGCAATGACCAGTTCGGTGGCAGCCTGTGCGACGCCTCCGACAAATGCCGCCACAGCGGCGGCGGCAACGATGCGGGTTTTGAATTTCATGCGAGAGTCTCCATAAGGGATAGGTGTGGATAGCCGTGTTCAATGTTGGGAACGTGCCTGACACTGACAACTCGAAGATAGTGAAACCCTCTTGCAGGATTGGTACTGGATATGCAGGTATTGGTATTTCTATGCATAGGCTATCTAGGATTTATACCTAGTAGGCCCAAATTCGTACTAATTTTCATCGAATATAAGGTTTTTGGGTGCCAGGGCAAGACCCTTTGCCAATGCCTTACGGGGCTGGGCCAACATAATCGACCTGATAACAACCGGAAAACCCTATGAACTTGCAATGGCCTGTAACAGCGCCCGCCCCGAGAGACACCCTCGTTGAGGCACTGTGCCCATCGGCACTGCGCTGGTGCGCCCTCTTCGCCGCCACTGCACTAGGTACGCTAACCCTGGCCACGCAAGCCTGCGCGCAACAGGAATCGGGCCGGCCCTTGTGGGAAATCGGCGCGGTAGGCCTGGGCGTGTCGCAGCAAGCCTACCCCGGGGCCTCCGAATCAATAGGACGCGCGTTAGTGATTCCATTTGCCATTTACCGGGGAGAGTTGCTGCGCATTGAAGGCGGCGGTGCCAATCTACGGGCCATGAGTACGCCGCGCATTGAGCTGGATCTGGGTATTTCCGGTTCACTGGGCGGTCGCGCAGACGATTCCGTGGCGCGCCGAGGGATGGCGGATCTGGGCACCTTGGTGGAAATCGGCCCGCGTTTGCGCTGGAATATCACGGACCCGGAGCAAGCTGACCGCTGGCGCTTGGACCTGCCGCTGCGGGGCGTTTTTGACCTGAGCAATGGTTTGGCCACCCGTGGCGCAGTGTTTGAGCCCGAACTCAGTTACTCGCACCGCGATCGCGGGGGATGGACCTACAGCACCAGCGTCAGCCTGGTCTGGGCGAACCAAGCCATGAATTCCTTGTTTTACGGTGTGAGCGCCAATGAAGCCACAGCCACGCGGGCAAGCTACGAGGCCAATGCCGGCCTGTTGACCACCCGTCTGTCGGGCTCGGTGTCCCGGCCGCTAAATCGCGACACCCGGCTGATCGCCTTTGGCCGCATCGACAGCGTCCATGGCGCCGCTAATCAGGCCAGCCCGCTGGTGCAGCAGAACACTGGCTTGAGTGCTGGGCTGGTGCTGGCCTACACCTGGAAACAATCCGAGGCGCGGGCGCCGGATTAATGGAACGCGCACTGGCGACTGTCCACCATGCGCCTCAGCACCATGACGCGACAGGTATTCAAGCTGCTTAGTCAGGGGCAGATCAGCTTGATCTTTGGAAAATAAGTCTGGTAGCGCCCCGCGTCGCGCGTGAGCAGTTGGTAGCCCTCGGCCTGGGCGTGGGCGCCAATATAGAAGTCGGGCAGGACGCCGATTTTGGTGCCACCGCGCTGGCGGTAAGCTCTGAACGCATGGGCGGCTTGTTGCGCTGCTGGCCTGGACACATCCAGAATCTGCACGCCCAATTTTTCAAGAAATGCATCGATATGCGGGCCGGCCGTGTCGTGCGTGTGCAATTCAGCATAGACCACAAAGTTGGTCGCGATAGTTTGCGTTTTGGCTTTGCTAAGTTCCCGCAAGGACCAGTCCAGCCAAATCGGGTCCAAGTGGATGACGTCCACAAACACATTGGTGTCCACCAATATCACGGCTGATTCCAATCGTCGCCACGCGTCATGCGCATGAGTTCGTCGGTACTCATGCCGTCTTTGGCAATGCCGATGAACTGACGAATGGGATCGTCTGGGGCCAGAAACGACAGGTCCGGTTCGGGCGCCGCCGTGCCAAGCGACGGCGATTGCGCTGCCACCAAATACTCGGCCAGGGCCTCTTGCACGACTTGCGATTTGCTCAGTTTGTGGACTGCGCAAAACTGCTTCAAATCGCGCTCCATGGTTTCAGATAGACGAACAGACAGCATGGTGGCTCCTTGTCATACAGATTTTAAATTTTGTATTACATAAAGTATGACACATTTTTATTTTTGTCATACAAGCCTTGGGGCGATGTGGTGGCGATCGATGGGCCCTACTCCACCCGAGCCACCGCAGCCGGCTTAAACCCCAGATCCGCCGCCTTGCCCTTACGCGCACGTGCGGCGCGGGCGTTGTTGAGGCTGCGGATTTCCAGCGTTTCTTCACGCTCTTTACCGCCCCGGCCTATGCCCGAAATGCGCACGCTGCGCGTGTAGGCCGCCGCCCCGGCCAAGGTGTCTTTGCCGTCTAAATCTAGAAGCATCAAACCGCGCCCGCCTTTTTCCATGGTCTTGAGCTCGGACAACTTGAAGGTGAGGATGCGGCCTAGCGTGGAGGCACACGCCACGTCGGTGGCGGGTGCTACCAGGGTCCGCGCAGCGTTTTGCGCCGTGGCAGGCGTGGCGGCGTGGGCTGGCAAGCTGGCACCGGCAAGCAATGAAGGCGCGCAGATGCTTTCACCGGTATTGCAGCTTACAAAGGCTTTGCCCGCTTTGTTGCGTGAAATCATGTTTTCTACGGTGGCCATGAAACCATAACCCGCGCTGCTGGAAATCAGCAGTTGCGCCGCAGCCGGGCCGGCAAAGTAATGCAAGATTTGCGTGCCCGCTTCCAGCTCAATGAGGCTAGTGAGCGGCTGCCCGTCCCCACGCCCGCCGGGCAGCAAAGCCACTGCCACCGAATACACCCGGCCATTGGAGCCAAAAGCCAGCAAGGTATCGACACTGCGGCATTCAAAGGTGGCGTAGAGCGCATCGCCCGCCTTAAAGGCAAAGCCCGCCGCCTCGTGCCCGTGGCCGCCACGCGCGCGCACCCAGCCTTTGTCGCTGACTACCACCGTTACCGGCTCGTCGACGATTTTGATTTCGGCCACGGCTTTTTTCTCAGCCTGGATCAGCGTACGCCGCGCATCGGCAAAGGTTTTGGCATCCGCCTCGATTTCCTTGACCATCAAGCGGCGCAGGCTGGCCGGGTTATCCAAAATATCTTCCAGCTTTTTTTGCTCGTCGCGCAGCTCAGATAGCTCTTGCTCGATCTTGATCGCCTCTAGGCGCGCCAATTGGCGCAGGCGGATTTCCAGGATGTCTTCGGCCTGACGCTCGGACAGGCGAAATCGTTCCATCAGTGCGCTGCGCGGCTCATCCGACTGGCGGATGATGGCAATCACTTCGTCGATATTGAGCAGCACCAGTTGCCGCCCTTCCAGAATATGGATGCGGTCCAGCACCTTGCCCAGGCGGTGGCGCGAGCGCCGCTCCACCGTGGTCTGGCGAAACGCAATCCACTCGGTCAGCATCTGCCGGAAAGACTTTTGCGTTGGCCGCCCATCCAGCCCCACCATAGTCAGGTTGATCGGCGCCGAGCTTTCCAAACTGGTGTGCGCCAGCAGCGCGGTAATCAGCTCTTGCTGCTCAATGCGGCTGGTCTTGGGCTCGAACACCAAACGCACCGCCGCTTCTTTGCCCGACTCGTCACGCACCAAATCTAATACCGCCAACATGCTGGCCTTGAGCTGCAACTGGTCTTGCGACAAAGCCTTTTTACCCGCCTTGACTTTGGGGTTGGTGAGTTCTTCAATCTCTTCAAGCACCCGCTGGCTGCTCACGCCCGGCGGCAATTCCGTCACCACCAGTTGCCATTGGCCGCGCGCCATGTCTTCAATTTTCCAGCGCGCACGCACTTTGAGCGAGCCGCGCCCAGTGCGGTAAGCGTCAGCAATATCGGCACTGCTACTGATGATTTGCCCGCCACCCGGATAGTCCGGGCCGGGCACCATGGCCAGCAATTCTTCGTCGCTGGTCTTGGGGTTTTTGATCAGGGCGACGCAGGCGTCCGCCACCTCACGCAAATTGTGGCTGGGGATTTCGGTAGCCAGACCGACTGCGATGCCGCTGGCGCCGTTGAGCAGCGCAAACGGCAGGCGCGCGGGCAACTGGCTGGGCTCTTCGGTAGAGCCGTCGTAATTGGGCACAAAGTCCACCGTGCCCTGGTCAATTTCGTCCAGCAACAAACTGGTGATTTTGGCCAAGCGCGCTTCGGTATAGCGCATAGCCGCCGCGCCATCGCCATCGCGCGAGCCGAAATTGCCCTGCCCGTCGATCAGCGGATAACGCTGCGAAAAGTCCTGCGCCATACGTACCAGCGCGTCATACGCCGCCTGGTCGCCATGCGGATGAAAGCGGCCCAGCACATCGCCCACCACGCGCGCACTTTTAACCGGCTTGGCGCCCGTGTTGTTATTGGCCCCGCCAAAGCCCAGCCCCATGCGCGACATGGAATACAAAATACGCCGCTGCACCGGCTTTTGCCCGTCGCACACATCGGGCAGCGCACGGCCTTTGACCACCGACAGCGCGTATTCCAAATATGCGCGCTGCGCATAGGTGGCCAAGTTGAGCTGATCGTCGCCTTCGGGTGCGGGCAGCAAATCGAGAGTGGTTTGGTCGGTCATATTTTTTGTGCAATTTATTTACGTAGCAAGCATTCCGGAAAATGAGCGCAATAGCCTGCGAGTAAAGGGCTATGGGGGCTGACGATTTGTGGTACCCCACCATGAGGAAGCCCCCATAGCCCTTTGCTCGCCCGAGAGAAGTAAGCCAACACCCAAGCAGCGAATCAAATATCAATCTCCACCGAATCCCCATGCAACTCCATCAACTCCCGCCGCGCCGCCGCCTCGCCCTTGCCCATCAGCTTGGTAATCAAAGACTCGGTTGCCGCAAAATCAATCGCTCCCAAAGCCACCGGCAACAAACGCCGCGTGTCCGGATTAAGCGTGGTATCCCACAGCTGCTCCGCATTCATCTCGCCCAGGCCTTTAAAGCGGCTGATGCTCCAGGCGCCTTCACGTACACCCTCTTTGCGCAGCTTGTCCAAAATCGCGCCCATTTCGCCCGCGTCCAGCGCATAGGCTTTGGAAGCTGGCTTTTTACCCCGCGCCGGAGCATCCACCCTGAAAAGCGGGGGCCGCGCCACATACACATGGCCGGCCTCGATCAGTTTGGGGAAATGCCGGAAAAACAAGGTGAGCAGCAGCACCTGGATATGCGAACCGTCTACGTCCGCATCGCTCAGAATGCACACCTTGCCGTAGCGTAATCCGCTGAAATCGGGCGTGTCATCCGGACCGTGCGGGTCCACACCAATGGCTACCGAAATATCGTGAATCTCGGTGTTGGCAAACAGCCGGTCGCGGTCCACTTCCCAAGTGTTAAGCACTTTGCCGCGCAGCGGCAAGATGGCCTGGTTTTCTTTGTCGCGCCCCATCTTGGCGCTGCCACCGGCCGAGTCGCCCTCGACCAGAAACACTTCGTTGTAGGCCAGGTCGCGGCTTTCACAATCCGTCAGCTTGCCGGGCAAAACCGCCACGCCCGAGCTTTTGCGCTTCTCCACTTTTTGCCCCGCGCGCTGGCGGGTTTGCGCGGCCTTGATGGCCAGTTCGGCAAGCTTTTTGCCGTAATCCACATGCTGGTTGAGCCACAACTCCAGCGCCGGGCGCACATAGCCCGATACCAAACGCACCGCGTCACGCGAGTTCAGGCGCTCCTTGATTTGGCCCTGAAACTGCGGGTCCAGCACCTTGGCCGACAGCACATAGCTGGCGCGCGCAAACACGTCTTCGGGCATGAGCTTGACGCCTTTGGGCAACAAGGCGTGCATCTCGATAAAGCTTTTGACGGCGTTAAACAAACCATCGCGCAAGCCGCTTTCATGCGTGCCGCCCGCGCTGGTGGGGATCAGGTTGACATAGCTCTCGCGCACCGGATGGCCGTCTTCGGTAAAGGCCACGCACCAGGCGGCGCCCTCGCCTTCGGCAAAGCTGTCGTTGTTGCCGTCGGCAAAACCCTCGCCCTCAAACAGCGGGATCACCGGATCACCGTTGAGCGACTGCGTCAGGTAATCGCGCAAGCCGCCTTTGTAGAGCCACGTTTGGGTTTCTTTGGTTTTTTCGTTCAGCAAGGTGACCGTGACGCCGGGCATCAGCACGGCTTTGCTGCGCAGCAAATGCGCCAGGTCGCCCATGGGCAGGGCAGAAGATTCGAAATATTTGCCATCGGGCCAAACGCGCACCGAGGTGCCGGACTTGCGGTCGCCTTCGGCCAGGGGCCTTATAGATAGCTTTTGGGTGACGTCGCCACCCTGGAATACGAGGTGCGCGACTGCGCCTTCGCGGAAGGACGTGGCTTCCAAGCGCTTGGCCAGGGCATTGGTAACGCTCACCCCCACGCCGTGCAAACCACCCGAAAAGCTGTAGGCCCCGCCTTTTCCCTTATCAAACTTGCCACCCGCATGTAGGCGGGTGAACACCAGCTCAATGACCGGGGCTTTTTCCTCCGGGTGCATACCGAAGGGAATACCGCGTCCGTCGTCGTCGATAGTGACGGACCCGTCGGTGTGCAATATGACTTTTATCTTCTTGCCATGCCCGGCCAGGGCCTCGTCGGCGGCGTTGTCCAAGACTTCTTGGATAACGTGCAGCGGGTTGTCGGTGCGGGTGTACATACCCGGGCGCTGTTTGACCGGCTCCAGTCCTTTGAGGACGCGGATCGAGCCTTCGGAATAGGCATTGGCGGCGGACTTGGCCGAGGCGACAGGGGTAGGGGCTTTGGCTGACATGGCGGCCGATTGTAGTGCGAAAGGCCTTATTTAACTGTATATAAATCCAGTTAGTCGGGCGCGCCTTTTGTCACCCTTGCACCCCTGCCCAACCCGGCTTGCGCCTCTACTTCCCTGCAAATGGCTATATTCAAGCCTATGCAAAACCCTCACGCACCGCAGCCAGCACTGCCTTTGTTTCAAGTTCTGGCCTGTGGCGCCGCCATTGTGACCATGTCAATGGGCATACGGCACGGCTTTGGCCTATGGCTGCAACCCATCACGCAGGCGCACGACTGGACACGGCAAATTTATGGCTTGGCGATGGCGGTCCAGAACCTTTCCTGGGGCCTTGCCGGGGTGTTTGTGGGCATGGTGGCCGATCGCTTTGGCGCTTTTCGGGTGCTGATTGCCGGGGGCCTGCTGTATGCCTTAGGCCTGATCGGTATGGCGCACGCCGATACGCCTTGGCAATTGATGCTGACCACGGGGGTAACGCTGGGAATCGCCCAGGCTGGCACCACCTATGCTGTGGTCTATGGCGTGATCGGGCGCAATGTGCCCGCTGAGCGACGCTCCTGGGCGATGGGTGTCACCGCAGCAGCGGGCTCCTTCGGGCAATTTTTGATGGTGCCGATTGAGGGCGGACTGATAGAAAGCCTGGGCTGGCAAAACGCGCTGGTAGCGTTGGCGGCCATGGCCTTGGTAATACTGCTCCTGGCCCGCGGCCTGCGTGAACCGGCGTTTGGCGTGGGCGCGGCCCCGCCACGAGAACAGAGCATTGTGCAAGCCTTGGTAGAGGCTTTTCGCTATCCCAGCTTCCAACTCTTGATGGCCGGTTATTTCGTCTGCGGGTTTCAGGTGGTGTTCATCGGCGTGCATATGCCCAGCTACCTCAAAGACCACGGCCTGAGCCCCCAGGTCGCGAGTTATGCCCTGGCTTTAGTCGGTCTGTTTAACGTGTTTGGCACCTATATTTCCGGTGCCCTTGGTGAGCGCATGCCAAAACGCCTGATTCTTGCCTTTATCTATTTCGCCCGCGCCATCGTGATTGCGATTTTTATCAGCGTGCCGCTCTCGCCTACGAGTGTCTATATCTTTAGCGCGGTGATGGGGCTTTTGTGGCTGTCCACGGTGCCAGCCACGAACGCCACGATTGCGCAGATTTTTGGCGTTGCGCATTTGTCCATGCTCGGTGGCTTTGTGTTTTTAAGCCACCAGATCGGATCCTTTTTAGGCGTGTGGCTGGGCGGTTATCTGTATGACACCACCGGTAGTTATGACGTGGCCTGGTACCTGGCAATTGCACTGGGAATATTTGCCGGTTTGGTGAACCTGCCTATCAAAGAAGCTGCTATTGTCCGGGCGCCTGGCCTAAGTCCGTCACATTAGGCATGGACGACACAAACGCGGTATCCGGCGAGCGGCAAAAAAGCCACGCCAATCGAGCGCTACTAGGCCTGGCCCTTGCGTTCGCCCTGGGCGGCGTGTTTTATTTGTATAGCAATCCCCAACTGGTGATCATGCTCACCGATCAGTTGTGGGCTTGCTTTTAGCCTTGCCTCATTTGCAACCCATGGAACGCCCCTCGTTATGAACACCACTGTTACCAGCGATATGCATGTCGTCATCATTACCGGCGCGTCCGATGGTATCGGGGCGGAAATGGCCCGCCAGTTGGCGCAACACGATGGCGCCAAGCTGGCTCTGGTGTTAGCTGCGCGCTCGGCGCAAGGCCTGGAAAACACCGCGGTGCAATGCCGTGCGCTCGGTGCTCACTGCCTGGTCGTGCCGACCGATGTGGCGCAGGAGGACCAATGCCGGTCGCTGATCGCGCAAGCGGTAGCGCATTTCGGTCACATCGACACCTTGGTAAACAACGCCGGCGTGTCGGCGCAAGCATTATTTGCCGACGTGGAGGCGCAAGATTTGCATTGGTACCAGCAACTGATGCAGGTGAATTTGTGGGGCAGCGTCTGGTGTACCCACGCGGCACTGCCGCACCTCCAAGCGCGCAAAGGCCGGATCGTCGCCGTGTCCTCGCTAGCAGGGCTGATCGGAGTGCCAGGGCGTACGGCCTACAGCGCTACCAAATTTGCCATGACTGGTTTTTTCGAGGCACTGCGCTTGGAATTAGCGCCGTCGGGTGTCAGCGTGACGACTGCCTTCCCAGGCGTGGTGCTGACCCAAATCCGCTACCACGGCCTCAATGCCAAAGGCCATGCCGCAGGCAGCAGCGGTTTGCGTGAGGACAAGGGTATGAGCGTGGCCCATTGCGTCCGACTCATCATCGCAGGCATGCAGGCGCGCGAGCGGGAAGTGGTGATGACGACTGCGGGCAAGTTCGGTCGTTTTATCAAACTGTTTGCGCCAAGCATTGTGGAGCGCATGGTGATGAATGCGCTCAAAGATGAAGTTAAGCCTCGATGAATCCCCACCACGACGGGCCTCTGGCAGGTCCTTCTCCCTGGCTTTTGCGCTGGGCCCATTTGCTGCAACCGCATTCGCGCGTGCTCGATGTGGCTTGCGGCAGCGGCAGGCATTTGCGTTACTTGTATAGCCTGGGTCACCAAGTCACCGGCGTGGACCTCGATATTGCGGCGGCCCGCGCCGCGGTCCCCGGGGCCGAATTGATTGAAGCAGACCTCGAAAACCATCCCTGGCCTTTGAGCGATGGGCACAAGACACGCCAGTTTGACGCCGTGCTTGTTTGTAATTACCTATGGCGTCCGCTTTGGCCCAGCCTCATGGCAAGTGTGGCTGAAGGTGGCGTCTTGCTTTACGAAACTTTTGCCCTTGGCCAAGAACGCTTCGGGCGACCGCGCCGGCCAGAGTTTTTGTTGCGACCGGGTGAGCTGCTGGAGCTGTGCCAAAGCCTGCAGGTGGTGGCCTATGAATGCGGCATCGATAGCGAACCGCCAAGGGCTGTGCAAAGAATCGCCGCAGTGCGAGATACCAGCACGGGATCGACAGCGCCGACGCGCTCGCTAAAATGATGCGCTTGCCCTGCGGTACCCGCGCGGCTCATTTATCTAAAAGCCCCACATGCCAAGCCATTTTTCGCCCATACGCGGCAGCATTGTTGCCCTGATCACCCCTATGCTGGACAACGGCGCGGTGGACTATCCCGCCTTGCGGCGCCTGATCGACTGGCACATCCAGGAAGGCACCGATTGCATTTGCGTGGTGGGAACGACGGGTGAATCGCCCACCGTAACGGTAGAAGAACATTGCGAAATCATCCGTGTGGCGGTGCAACAGGCCGCAGGGAAAGTTCCCATCATGGCCGGTTGTGGGGCCAACTCCACCAAAGAAGCCATTGAATTAGCCGAGTTCGCCAAGTCCGTAGGCGCCAATTGCCAATTACAAGTAGTCCCTTATTACAACCGACCTACGCAAGAAGGCTTATTCCAACACTTCAGCGCTATTGCCGGTGCCGTGGACTTGCCCATGGTGCTCTACAACGTCCCCGGTCGTACCGTGGCGGATATGGCGCATGAAACGGTGCTGCGGCTGGCGCAGGTGCCGGGCATTGTGGGTATCAAGGAGGCGACCGGCAACATCGAGCGCGCCCAGTGGCTTATCAAAGATGCTCCCTCGGACTTCGCGATCTACTCGGGTGACGATCCGACCGCTGTGGCCCTGATGCTGTGTGGTGGCCACGGAAATGTCAGCGTTACCGCCAATATCGCCCCACGGCTCATGCACGAACTCTGTGTTGCAGCACTGGCCGGTGATACCCGAGGTGCCATGCAAATTCAAAACCGCCTACTGCCGCTGCACAAAGGCTTGTTCGTAGAGGCCAACCCGATCCCTGTCAAATGGGCTAGCGCGCGCATGGGGCTTTGCAGTCAGGCCATCCGTTTGCCACTGACTCCGTTTAGTGAGAATTTACGCCCTGCCTTGGACAACATCTTGAAGTCCACCGGTTTAATCTGAAATCTGTATTTCTAAGGTCTTTTGTGAAATCAACATTCCCGTTCGCTTTATTGGTTACCGCGCTGTCCATCAGCGCCTGTTCCGTGCTGGAAGGTGGCAAAGTGGACTACAAGTCTGCTGCGAAACCGACGCAATTGGCGGTTCCACCGGACCTGACGCAATTGGCCAAAGACACACGCTATACCGTGGTGAACGGTGCAGTATCGGCTGCGGGTTCAAAAAATGCTGAGCCAGCGAATTCAGGAAGCGCGATCGCGCCCCTGGAAGTAGCGGATATTCGGGTCGAACGTATGGGTAATCAGCGCTGGTTAGTGGTGAAACGGACGCCTGAAGCCTTGTGGGCACCTCTCAAAGACTTTTGGCAGGAAAACGGCTTTCCGCTAGAAACTGAGCTGTCCGATGTGGGAATCATGGAATCGGAGTGGGTGGAAAACAAAGCGCGCATTCCGCAAGACATGATTCGAAGCGCGCTGTCCAGGGTCTTTGAAAATCTCTACTCGAGCCCTGAGCGTCGCAAATTTCGAACCCGACTTGAACGTAACGCAAATGGCGATACCGAAATTTTTATCAGTTACCGCAGTATGGTGGAGGTTTACATCAATGAGCGTGGTAACTCCACTACTTGGCAAGTAGGTCCTACCGACCCTGAAACCGAAGCGGAGTACCTAGGCCTGCTGATGCGCAAATTGGCGCCAAGCAAGAACACGCAAGCCCTGACGGCCGAGGCTGGGATTGCCAAACCCGTAGCCACCTTGGTGGAAAGCGGCGGGCAAGTTGCTTTTGTACAGTTATCGGAGACTTTTGACCGGGCGTGGCGACGCGTAGGTTTAACCTTGGACCGATCCGGTTTCTCGGTGGAAGACAGGGACCGGGCTAAAGGCTTATATTTTGTACGCTACGTACCAAGCGCCAAAGATGATGCAGACGCCAGTTTTTTAGACAAGATCAAAAATTTTAAATTGGGCGGCGCCAAAGATGTCGTCGCGTCGAAATTCCAAATTGAACTAAAAACACAGGGAGATACCACGACGATCAAAGTTCTGAACTCCACGGGCGCTAACGATACCTCGGCAAGCGCGCGCACGATTTTGAAAGTCTTGGCTAACGATCTGAAATAAAAAGCCCGGCATGCCAAGTGCTATCGAGAAGATAATGCAGACGAAAAAAAACCACCTTGCGGTGGTTTTTTTCCTTGCAAGTAAATATTACTTGGCGGCTTCCGAAGCAGCAGGTGCAGCAGGTGCAGCAGGTGCATCAGCAGCGGGTGCAGCAGCGGGTGCTGGTGCGGGTGCAGGAGCTGCTTCTTCTTTTTTACCGCAGGCGGCCAAAGCAGCAGCAGCGATAACAGCTGCCAAAACTAGTGATTTGTTCATAATATGAAAATAAATTGAGTTAACGAAACAATTTCCGGAAATTGTTCAGGCGGGGTACCACCCGAACCCCGACAAAAAGCATTCGACCTCTTTTCGCCAGAGCATCTGAGTATACAAGATTTGATTCGGGTAAACCCTTTATGCCGCATTGGCGCACCACAAAAGTGCCAGCGCGGGTAAATTTCCCCGCCCAAAGCGTCATCAAGCGAGGTTAATTTAGGGCCTGCAACCACCCATCTTCCAACCATTGCACTAGTAATTCTCTGGCTGCAGGACTCAACCGGGCGCAAAGACGGGAATCCAAACTATGTTGGTCTGCAAGCTGCCGGACCAACTTAGCATCCCTGCCGCTGGCTTGAAAACTCTCACCGTTGATAAAAATATGCTGCTGGTCGTACAACATCCGAGTGCACCGGTCTAGCCGTACCCCATGGTACAAATCGTGTTCCCCAGGCAACTGGGCAAACCAAACCTGCGGCGCCGGTTCGCTTAAGTACTCCCCCAGATTGCGTGCGAGCGCGCGCGGGTCACGCAATGCCCGCTCCATTGCTTTCTGGGCGAAGGCTTGCATAGCCACAGGGATGGAAGCGGGATTGGACGTTGCAATTTGTTTTGTGTCGCCGTACAGCTGGCGCGCCAACGTGTCGCCAGCCTGCTCGGCAAGGCCTTGCAAAAGGGCCTGGGCCAACTCCACTCGGTCTGGGGCACGGAACCCGATGGAATAGGTCATGCACTCCCCTTCGGCCACCCCGTCATGGGCATAGCGCGGCGGCAAATACAGCATATCGCCCGGCTCCAGCACCACGTCCTGTTCAGGCACAAAACTGGCCAATATCTTCAGCGGCATATCCTCTTGCAGGCGCAAGTCCTTCTGACGTCCAAATCGCCAGCGCCTGCGTCCCTGTGCCTGCAGCAAAAACACGTCATAGCTATCAAAATGCGGACCCACGCCTCCCCCGTCCGTGGCATAACTAATCATCACGTCGTCTAGGCGCGCATCAGGCACAAAGCGAAATTGCTCGCGCAGGGCATGTACGCGCGCATCCAGTAAATCAACACTTTGCACCAATAAAGTCCAGCCGCTTTGTTTGAAGGGAGGCAAGGCTTTGCGACTAAAAGGCCCATGGCGCAAACGCCACGGACGGCTCGCCGATTGCGGGGTTTGGATCACCAATCGAGACTGAACTCCTTCCTGCGCCGCCAAATCGACCAACTCGGCCCGATCCAACAAGGCTCGCATGCCCGGTATAGCTTGGCGTATCAGCAAGGGTTTTTTTTGCCAGTACTTTTTCATAAACTGGGCGGGAGATATTCCTCCCAGCAGGGGCAGGGCTTGGTTAATTTGCATGGCGGGGTCCTAGGGTCACAAGCAGGAAAAGAAACTGCGACAATTGTCCGATGGAAATCACATCACACTGCGTCGTCGCGCTAACCTGGGTATTAAGCGACACCCTGGGCGAAGAATTAGACGTTTTAGACGAGCCCGTCGAGTTTTTGGTCGGTGGGAAAGACTTGCTGCCGGCCATCGAAGCAGCGTTGCAAGGCCACGAAGCCGGTGCCTCCGTGCAATTGCAGATCGAACCAGAACAGGCCTTTGGCGATTTCAATGATCGCTTGCTGTTTCTGGAACCCAGACATTTGTTTCCTTCCGAGTTGGAAGTTGGGATGACCATCGAGGGCTCAGCTTTGCCCGAGGGTTGCCACCCCGAGGCGGCGCGCGAGGCGCTGTATACCGTTACCGATATTTACCCCGAGCACGTGGTCTTGGACGCCAACCACCCACTGGCGGGTATCGCGATTCGCTTGCGTATCCGGGTCGAGTCCGTGCGTGCGTCTACGGATGAGGAGCGAGAGCGCGGTTCCACAGGAACCGGCTTTTTCCGCATTGAGGCGTTAGCCGAACCGGTACCTGAACTGCGTACCTTGCACTAAGTTGTTCTAGCTTTTTGATCTGACTATTTTTTACCGGTCGAGCCGTAACCGCCCTCTCCGCGCTCAGACTCGGGGAAGGCCTGCACGATATTGAATTGCGCCTGCACCACCGGCACGATGACCAACTGGGCAATGCGCTCCATGGGCTCGATCACAAAGGGAACGGTGCTGCGGTTCCAGGCGCTGACCATGAGCTGGCCCTGGTAATCGCTGTCGATCAAACCCACTAAATTACCCAGCACGATGCCGTGCTTATGGCCGAGCCCCGAGCGCGGGAGGATGAGGGCTGCGTAAGCCGGATCTTTTAAATACATGGCCATGCCAGTGGGCACCAGTTGCCAAGCATTTGGCGCTAGTGTCAACGGCGCGTCCAGGCAAGCGCGCAAGTCCAGCCCCGCGCTGCCCGGGGTCGCGTAAGCGGGCAACTGGTCGGCCAAGCGCGGATCGAGAATTTTGACGTCGATTTGCATGAGGGAAGAAAATTAAAAAGGGAAAGTGAGCGCTTGACCTATCAAGTTACCCTAGGGGCGGGCAAGCGCTTGGCAATTTCAGCTACCAGCATGCGCGCCAGCGCCGGCTTGGAATTACGCGGCATTTCTAGCGTGCCCTGGGCATCTATCAAAAGCAAGGCATTGTCGTCCTGCCCGAAGGTGGCCGGGCCGATATTGCCCACCAGCAATGGCACACCTTTGCGCAAACGCTTGGCCCTGGCCTGGGCTTCCAAATCTTGGCTTTCAGCTGCAAAACCGACGCAGTACAAGGCGCCACTGCGCGCGCGTTCTGAAGCCGCTATTGCGGCCAAGATGTCCGGGTTTTCCACAAACGCAAGGCTAGGCACTTGGCCGTCGCCCTGCTTCTTGATTTTTTGGGTCTTCGCGCTGGCAGGGCGCCAGTCGGCGACGGCAGCGGTGGCGATAAACACATCGGCCTGCTGAGCCTGCGCGCGGCAGGCCGAGTCCATCTCCAGCGCGGAGCGCACGTTGATGCGCCGCACACCGCGCGGCCCCTCCAGGTTGACCGGCCCGGCGACCAAGGTGACATCTGCACCCGCGTCCCGGGCCGCTCGGGCCAAGGCAAAACCCATTTTTCCACTGGATAAATTGGTAATGCCGCGCACCGGGTCGATGGCTTCAAACGTGGGGCCCGCCGAAATAAGTACCCGGCGCCCGGACAAAACTTGAGGCTGAAAGTGCGCGATCAGGTCTTCCAACAATTCCTCGGGCTCGAGCATGCGGCCATCGCCGGTTTCGCCGCACGCCTGGTCGCCCTCGCCCACGCCCAGCACTTGTGCTCCATCGGCACGTAACTGCTCCATGTTGCGGCGCGTGGCCGGGTGCGCCCACATTTCGCGGTTCATGGCCGGGGCCAACAGCAAGGGCACGCGCTCCAAGGGGCGCGCCAAACACATCAGGCTGAGCAAATCATCGGCACGGCCATGCAAAAGCTTGGCCATGAAATCGGCGCTTGCTGGCGCCACCAAAATAGCGTCCGCCTCGCGGCTCAGGTTGATATGCGCCATATTGTTGGGCTCGCGCGCGTCCCACTGGGATACATAGACGGTGCGGTTACTCAGGGCCTGCATGGTCACCGGTGTGATGAACTGCGCGGCCGCCTCGGTCATCACGACCTGCACCTGCGCCCCCTCTTTGACCAGCAGTCGGCACAGGTACGCTGCCTTGTAACAGGCCACGCCGCCGGTCAGGCCCAAAACAATGTGTTTACCGTTCAAATCCATGCGTTTTCGCCCCGTTGTGTACCGCTGCGATAGCAGCAGCAGCTACAAAGCGCAATGTAGCAGACACCTATAATCGTGCCTTACCAGCTTACCGAACCACTGGGTTCGCACTCTGACATGACCAAATTTGTCTTCGTCACCGGTGGTGTGGTGTCTTCCCTGGGCAAGGGAATTGCATCGGCCTCCCTCGCCGCGCTTCTTGAGTCGCGGGGCCTGACAGTCACCCTCATCAAGCTGGACCCCTACCTCAATGTAGACCCGGGCACCATGTCGCCGCTGCAACATGGCGAGGTTTTCGTGACCGATGACGGCGCCGAAACCGATCTGGACCTGGGCCACTATGAGCGTTTTGTGGAAACGCGCATGCGCAAGTCCAATAATTTCACCACCGGCCAAATTTATAAAAGCGTATTAGACAAAGAACGCCGTGGCGACTACCTGGGTAAGACGGTGCAGGTGATTCCGCATGTAACCAATGAAATCCAGGAGTTTGTGAAGCGCGGTGCCCGCTTGGGCGAGCCCGATGCGGTAGATGTGGCGATTGTGGAAATTGGCGGCACCGTGGGCGACATCGAGTCTCTGCCCTTTTTGGAGGCGGTGCGCCAGATGAGCCTGCAAATGGGCCCCAACCACAGCGCTTTTGTCCACCTCAGCTATGTGCCCTGGATTGCCGCCGCCGGCGAGCTCAAAACCAAACCCACCCAACACACTGCTAAGCAATTGCGCGAGATAGGTATTCAGGCCGACGCCTTGGTGTGCCGCGCTGACCGCCCTATTCCCGACGAAGAGCGCCAGAAAATATCCCTATTTTCCAACGTGCCCCCTTGGGGCGTGATTTCCATGTGGGACGTGGACACGATTTATAAAGTGCCCCGCATGTTGCATGAGCAAGGCCTGGATGGCCTGATCTGCGACAAGCTGCGCCTCAATACCCCGCCAGCAAAACTCCAGCGCTGGGACGATTTGGTGTACGCGACCGAACACCCCGAAGGCGAAGTCGCCATCGCTATGGTCGGCAAATACGTCGACCTGTCAGACAGCTACAAATCGCTCAATGAAGCGCTGCGACATGCGGGTATGAAGAACCATGTCAAGGTAAAGATTCACTACATCGACTCTGAAACCATCAACGCAGAAACGCTCCAGCAATTGGCGAAATTCGATGCGGTACTGGTGCCCGGTGGCTTTGGCAAGCGCGGCATCGAAGGCAAGATCAGCGCAGCGCGTTTTGCCCGCGAAAACAAAGTGCCTTACCTGGGTATTTGCCTGGGCATGCAAGTGGCGACTATCGAATTTGCACGCCATGTGGCCGGTCTGGCAGACGCCAACAGCACCGAGTTTGACCCCGACAGCCCCAACCCGGTGATTGCGCTGATTACCGAATGGAAAGACAAAGACGGGACCATCCAAACCCGCGACCATAACTCGGACATGGGCGGCACCATGCGCTTGGGCGCGCAAAGCTCAGACGTGGCCAAGAACACGATTGCACACCTGATTTACGGCGACGTGGTCACCGAACGTCACCGCCACCGCTACGAAGCCAATGTGCATTTCCTGGAACGTTTGCGCGCTGCCGGTCTGGTGATTTCGGCGCTGACCCAGCGCGAGCAACTCACCGAAATGGTAGAGCTGCCGCAAAGCGTGCACCCTTGGTTTGTAGGCGTGCAGTTCCACCCCGAGTTCAAGTCCACCCCTTGGAACGGCCATCCTTTGTTCAATGCGTTTATCAAAGCGGCGCTGGACCACCAGCGCGATGGCAAAAACCTCAAGGTGGCTGCGTGAAGCTGTGCGGCTTTGAGGTCGGGCTGGATCAGCCCTTTTTCTTGATTGCCGGGCCTTGCGTGATCGAGTCCGAGCAATTGCAAATGGACACCGCAGGCACGCTGAAAGAGATATGCGCTAACTTAGGCATTCCCTTTATTTTCAAAAGCAGTTTTGACAAGGCCAACCGCTCCAGCGGCAGCACGTTTCGCGGGCCTGGCATCGACAAAGGCCTGGAGATTTTGGCCAAGGTGAAGCGCGAACTGCGAGTGCCGGTACTCACCGACATCCACAGCGAAGACCAGATTGCCCAAGTCAGCAGCGTGGTCGATGTGCTGCAAACGCCGGCCTTTTTGTGCCGCCAGACCGATTTCATCCGCGCCGTGGCCCAGTCGGGCAAACCGGTGAATATTAAAAAAGGTCAATTTTTGGCGCCGGGTGATATGAAAAATGTGATCGACAAAGCGCGCGCTGCGGCGCGCGAAGCCGGATTGGAAGAAGATAACTTCATGGCCTGCGAGCGCGGCGCTAGCTTTGGCTACAACAACCTGGTGAGCGACATGCGCAGCCTGGCCATCATGCGCAACACCAGCGCGCCGGTGGTGTTTGATGCCACGCATTCGGTGCAATTGCCTGGCGGGCAAGGCACCAGTAGCGGTGGGCAGCGCGAGATGGTGCCAGTGCTGGCACGGGCGGCGGTCGCTGTCGGCGTGGCAGGCTTGTTCATGGAAACGCACCCCAACCCGGCGCAAGCCATGAGCGACGGCCCCAATGCAGTTCCGCTACACCATATGAAAGTCTTGCTGGAAACCTTGCTGGCGCTGGACGCTGTGACCAAGCGCGCCGGTTTTCTTGAAAATAATTTCAACTAAACACGCTATGGCCTACGGATACATCATTGTGGACATGCAGATCACTGACATGGAGCAGTACAAGCAGTACATGGCCTCAGCCCCCGAATCGGTAGCGCAGGCAGGTGGCGAATATTTGGCGCGTGGCGGCGCGCTAGAAGTGATGGAAGGCGGCTGGAAGCCCGGGCGCATGGCGCTGCTGCGCTTTCCCAGTTTTACAGCGGCCAGAGATTGGTACCACGGCGAAATGTATGCCCGCGCACGCGCCCAGCGCGCCGGTGCCACCCAGTTTTTCAACATGGTTTTACTTGAGGGCGTAGCCGCCCCGGTGTGACTATTTTTTTGCTAGGAAGAAGATGAGCGCGATTGTGGATATTGTGGGTCGGGAAATTTTGGATAGCCGTGGCAACCCGACGGTCGAGTGTGATGTACTGCTGGAGTCCGGCACCATGGGCCGCGCTGCCGTGCCCTCGGGCGCATCCACCGGTTCGCGCGAAGCGATAGAGCTGCGCGACGGCGACAAACTGCGCTACCTAGGCAAAGGCGTGCTCAAAGCCGTGGACCATATCAACAACGAAATATCCGAAGCGATTCTGGGTTTGGATGCGTCCGAGCAAGCCTTTCTGGACAAGACTCTGATCGACCTGGACGGCACCGAAAACAAAAGCCGCCTAGGCGCTAACGCGATGCTGGCTGTATCCATGGCCGTGGCCCGGGCTGCGGCAGAGGAAGCCGGCCTGCCCTTGTACCGTTACTTTGGCGGCATGGCGGCCGTGCAAATGCCGGTACCCATGATGAATGTGGTCAACGGCGGTGCGCATGCCAATAACAACCTGGACTTGCAGGAGCTGATGATTATTCCGGTGGGTGCATCGACCTTCAAAGAAGCGCTGCGCTACGGGGCAGAAGTGTTCCACGCGCTCAAGAAAATTTTGCACGTCAAAGGTATGAGCGTGGCCGTGGGTGACGAAGGCGGCTTTGCACCGAATGTGCCGGGCCATGAAGCCGCTATCCAGATGATTTTGGAAGCGATTGAAAAAGCCGGTTATGTGGCGGGCGAGCAAATTGCCTTGGGCCTGGACTGCGCTGCGTCCGAGTTTTACAAAGACGGCAAATACGAACTCAGCGGTGAAGGTCTTAGCCTGGACGCGCAGCAATGGACCGATATGTTGGCTACCTGGGTGGACAAATACCCCATCATTAGCATCGAAGATGGCATGGCTGAAGGCGACTGGGATGGCTGGAAACTGCTGACTGACCGTCTGGGCAAAAAAGTCCAAATCGTCGGTGACGACTTATTTGTCACCAACACCAAGATTTTGAAAGAAGGCATAGACAAGGGCATTGCCAACTCCATTCTGATCAAGATCAACCAGATCGGCACCCTGACCGAAACCTTTGCCGCCATCGAAATGGCCAAGCGCGCCGGTTACACCGCCGTCATCAGCCACCGCTCCGGCGAGACCGAAGACACCACGATTGCCGATATCGCCGTGGGCACCAACGCCGGTCAGATAAAAACCGGCTCGCTCAGCCGTTCAGACCGCATGGCCAAGTACAACCAGTTGCTGCGCATCGAAGAAGACTTGGGCGAAGTGGCGGTGTACCCGGGTCGCTCGGCCTTTTACAATTTGCGCTAATCTAATTTAGGCTTGCCATGAAACTGCGCCTCCTCCCCGCCGCCTTACTCCTGCTCCTGCTGGTCTTGCAGGCGCAGCTGTGGTTCGGGCGTGGCAGCATTCCCAATGTGGCGCGCCTGGGGCAAGAGTTAAGCGCTCAAAAGCAGAGTAATGCACGCGCAGATCAAATCAATCAGCGGATGGAAGCCGAAATCCGTGATCTGCGCGAGGGTCTGGAAATCGTCGAAGAGAAAGCCCGCTCCGAATTGGGCATGGTCAAGTCCAATGAGATATTTGTGCAAGTGGTCAAGTAAGACCGCTTGTGCCATTTGGGCTTCAGGCACATGGCGCAGCCCCTAAAAATCGCGGTGCTCGGTGCTGAGTGCACTGGAAAATCAAGCTTAGTCTTGGCACTGCAAGCCCATTGGCAAACCCGTGGTGCAAAAGTAGTGGTGGCCCATGAAGTGCTGCGCCAATGGTGTGATCAACACGGCCGCACCCCCCACGCAAACGAACAACATGCGATAGCCCAAGCCCAGGCGGAACTTGCCGAACAAGCGATAGACGCCGATTATCTGATCGCAGACACTAGCCCTCTGATGACCGCTATCTACAGCGATGTGCTGTTTCAAGACCCCTCGCTCTTTCCTTTTGCGCTAAACCATCAGCGCATCTACCAGCACACCTTGGTCACCGGACTGGACCTGCCCTGGCGGGCGGACGGAATTCAGCGTGAGGGGCCGGACATGCGCGCGCGCGTCGATGCGCGATTGCGCGAAGTCTTGCAGCGCGAGGGCTTGGCCTTTAGCATGGTGTATGGGCAAGGCCCACAGCGCTTGGCGGGGGCGCTGGCGGTGCTGGAGCCAGGTGCATCAACCTTACCGCAAGCAAGAAGCAATTGGCGTTGGCTATGCGACAAGTGCTCGGACGCCGACTGCGAACACCGCTTGTTTAGCGACTTACAAGCGGCTGCGATGCGCTGAAAGCCTTGCGCATATCCAGCGCGCAGATGAAATTAGACGCGTCGTTTCGTGCAGCTCAATGCGCACTGCTTCCCGGCGCAGCCTGGCGCGTCGGATCGACAAACAATTGTGCTGTGTCCACCGGGTCAAAGCGGTATTGCACACCGCAAAACTCGCAGGCCACTTCCAACTCGCCGCGCTCTTCGATCACGCTATGGGCCTCTTCTGCGCCCAGCGATACGATCATTCGGGCCACCCGTTCGCGGCTGCAACTGCAGGCAAAGCGCGGCCCATTGGTACCATGCAGGGGTTCAAAACGCGTGAGGGACTCTTCCCAGAAGAGGCGGCGCAAAATCGTATCGGCGTCTAATGTGAGTAATTCCTCCGCTTGGAGGGTCTTGGCAAGAATGGCGATACGTTGGTAATCCTCGTTGCGGCCAATCGCATCTTCATTCTCACGGCTGACCATGCTGCCTTCCAGATTACCCGCACCTTGCACCGGCAGGCGCTGGATTAACAAGCCAGCAGCCATATTGGCATCGGCAGCCAGCACCAAAGTGGTGTCGAGTTGCTCGCTTTGCAACATATAGTGCTCCAGCACCTCGGACAAAAGTTCTATTGGCTGGCCGTGGTCGTCAAACAAAGGCACCACGCCTTGGTAGGGCTGCTGCCCCGGAAATTTGGTTTTAGGATCGAGCGTGATCGCGCAGCGGCCCTGGTTACGCGCGTTCACCATATGGCTCAAACTGGCCGCTTCGGGCAGCACGCCTATCAGCGTTGCAGTGGCGCGCAAAGCCAAATCAGGCTGCACTTCCACCACGGCTAACTTCACTGGCCCGTCGCCCATGATCTGCATCGTGAGCGAGCCGTCAAACTTGATGTTGGACTGCATCAGCGTAGCGGCCGCCGTCATTTGCCCCAGCATGTCACGCAGCGGCGTCGGGTAGGCGCCATGCTGGGTGTTCGACGCACGCCGACGCAATATCTCGGTCCAGGTGTCAGTCAACTGCACCAGCACGCCGCGCACCGGCAGGCCATCGAATATAAATTTATGCAATTGGGACACCATGGCCTCCGGAAAATATCTGGCCGGTCGGACCGGCTACGCGTAAATGTAAAGACTTAGGGAAGGTCTGCATAAGCCCGTCATCGCGAGGAGCACAGCGACGCGGCGATCCATCCATGCAAGCTTGGCAAGCCAAAATGGATCGCTTCGCTGCGCTCGCAATCACGACTATGGACTTATACAGAACTTCTTTAGGCAATTTTGTTGAATGAAGCTTTATAGCGTAGCGCGTTGTCGATGTAATGCTGCGCCATCAGGTGCACGCCTTGTATTTGCTCAGGGCTTAGGCTGCGCACCACTTTGGCCGGACTACCCATGATGACCGAGCCATCTGGAAATACTTTCCCTTCGGTCACCAAGGAGCCTGCACCCACCAAACAGTCTTTGCCTATCTTGGCGTTGTTAAGAATGACCGCGCCAATACCGATCAGGGTCCCGTCGCCAATCGTGCAGCCATGCAACATCACTTTATGCCCCACCGTGACACGCTTGCCGATGGTCAGTGGGACTCCAAAGTCTGCATGCAGCACACTGCCGTCTTGAATATTGCTGCCCTCGCCGATGTGAATGTGCTCGGTATCACCGCGGATCACCGCACCAAACCAGACGCTGCTGTGCTCGCCCAGTTGCACATTGCCCATGACCTGGGCGCTGTCAGCCACATAGGCGGACTCGGGGATGATGGGGCTGATTTGGTCAAGTTCGTAAACGGCCACGGGAATTCCTAAAAAGGGTTGGGTAATACCTAGAATTGTAGGTATGGAACTCCGCGCACAAGCCCTGGCCGCATTCACGCTGGCCGATCCCGCCCAGAAGGTGGCCGCCGTGCGCGCCATATGCGCCAGTGCACAGCCGCAGGCCTGCGACACAAAAGCGGTATTCCAAGCCCCCAAAGGCCCCGGTCGACCGGCGCGTCCCCTGATGATTCACCCGCGCGACGTGCCCAAACGCTCGCCCCATACCGTGGCCGGCCATGCGGCGCTGATGCACTCCATCGCGCATATTGAATTTAACGCCATCAATCTGGCGCTCGATGCCGCTTGGCGTTTTGCCGATCTGCCCGAGGCTTATTACCGCGACTGGATACAAGTGGCTGGGGAAGAGGCCTTGCATTTTTCGATGTTGCAAGACCATTTACAAAGCTTGGGGTTCGACTATGGCGACTTCGACGCCCATGATGGCCTGTGGACTATGTGCGTCGCCACCGAAGACGATGTGCTGGCCCGCATGGCCCTGGTGCCGCGCACCTTGGAGGCACGCGGCCTGGACGCCACTCCCTTGATCCAGGCTAAGCTGCGCCCTTTGCCCTATCCACATGCGCAGGAGGCTGTGCTGATTTTGGACCGCATACTGGCCGATGAAGTGGGCCACGTGGCTATTGGCAACCACTGGTTCCACCGGCTGTGCGATGCGCGCGGCGTGCAGGCCGAGCCTTATTTCCAAGAGGCCGCCTTGTTGCACAAAGCGCCTACCCTGAAGCCGCCATTTAATATCGCCGCACGTCGCGCGGCTGGGTTTAGCGAAGCTGAGCTGGCGGCATTGCCCACATGAGTACCAAGTTTTACACGCAATTGAGTTCGTTCGGCAGCCAGTGGCAGCAAGCGCTAAAGCCGCCCATGCGCGCCACTTTTCAACATAGGGTAACTGCAGCGACCGGCCTGCTGTTGCGCACAGTGCTATTGCTGGCATGCACGCAATTGCTTTGCAGCACATACGCCCATGCCTGGATGCCGTTTGAACGCAAGACCCTGTATGAGGAAGTGGAACTATCGGCCTCAGAGGCCAAAAAAGTTCAATATGCAGCGGGTTGGTCCGCGCAGTCGGACACAGAGCTCTTGGTTGAAGTAAA
>CAMBNY010000044.1 GCA_945869165.1 Comamonas sp. lk
CTGGATACCGTGTACCCGATTGTTTATCTGGACTGCATTCACGTCAAAGTGCGTGACTCAGGCGTGGTCAAAGCCAAGGCGGTATACCTTGCCATTGGCATCGACATGACCGGCAACAAGGAGGTGCTGGGCTTGTGGATCGCCCAAAACGAGGGCGCCAAGTTTTGGCTGCAAGTGGTCACCGAGCTCAAAAACCGGGGCGTACTTACTGACTCTGCGATCCCCGGTGCGCCCAGCCGGTGGTGCGTTTTTCGATCGCGTTAAACAACTCGTACATCAGCATCGCCATCGCCCCGACCACTACCAGCCCGGAAAAGGCCAGACCCATCTGCATGGCCGAGCCTGCCGATATCAGCAGATAGCCAATACCTTCATTAGAGGCGGTCATTTCTGCGACGGTGGTGCCCACAAAGGCTAGCGTAATGGCGATTTTGAGCGAGCCGTAAAAGTAAGGCATGGAGCGCGGCAGGCCGATCTTGAAAAGTACATCCCGCCGCGTGGCGCCCAGCACGCGCAGCACGTCTTCTAGCTCGGGCTCTAAGGTCGCCAGGCCGGTGGCGATGTTGACCATGATGGGGAAAAAACTGATCAGAAAAGCCGTCAATATGCCCGGCCCTATGCCGATTCCAAACCACACCACCAAAATAGGCACAAAGGCCGCTTTGGGCAGGGCGTTAAAAGCTGTCATCAGCGGATACACCGCCGCATACGCCAAGCGCGAGCTACCTATCAAAAAGCCCAGCAACACGCCCACCACGATCGCAATGCCAAAGCCCGCCATGGTGACCCAAAAGGTGCGCCAGGCATGGCCGGCGATCACGTCGCGATATTCGATGGTCTGTTGCGCAATACGCAGCGGGCTGGGGAAAATAAATTCAGACACCGCAAATACGCTGCACAGGGTCTGCCAGATCAGCAGGGTGACAAGCAGCAGCAGCCAGGGGGCCCAACGTTCGCGTGTACGGCTTTTCATGTTTTTCTGATCGCTCCGATATGGCCGCGCAATTCATGCACGATGTCGCCGAAGGCGGGGGTGTAGGTGAGTTCCAAGTCACGCGGACGGGGCAGGTCAATCTCGCGCTTGACCAAAAAGCGGCCTGGGCTTTTGCTCATCACGTAGACCGTGTCGGCCAAAAAAACCGACTCGCGCAAATCGTGCGTCACCAACACTACGTTAAAGCGTTGGGCGCTCCACAAGTCACGCAGGATGCACCAGAGCTCTTCTTTGGTAAAGGCATCGAGTGCGCCAAAGGGCTCATCGAGCAAGAGCATTTGCGGCTCGTGGATCAGTGCGCGGCAAATGCTGGCGCGCTGCTGCATGCCGCCCGACAGTTGCCAGGGGAACTGTTTCTCGTAGCCCGCCAGGCCCACGGTTTTGAGCAAATCCATGGCCCGCGCTTCGTACTCAGCGCGCCGTGCTTTGAATCGCGATCGGTGCGGCTCCACGATTTCCAGGGGCAGCAGCACATTGTCTAAGGTGGTGCGCCAGGGCAGCAGCGAGGGCGATTGAAACGCCATGCCGCTGATCTTGAGCGGCCCGTTGACCGGCTTGCCATCGACATGGATGCTGCCTTTGCTTGGCTTTTTTAGCCCAGTGGTCAGCTTCATAAACGTCGATTTACCGCAGCCCGAAGGCCCGACGATGGCGATAAATTCGCCGCGCTGCACTTGCAGGCTGATGTCTTCGACGGCAAACTTTTGTTGGGCTAGCAGCTCGTCGTTATAGGCCAGCCAAACCTTCTGGAAATCTAAAAATGGCACTGCTTGGTCGCTCATGCTGGCGGACACTTATTTCTTCGCAGCCGCTTTGGGTACGGGTAACACATCGAGCTCTTTGGCGCTCGGGAGGAAACCACCGTTCCACACCGCATCGGCGTTGACGCGAGTCTTGGTGTTAAAGGCATCGGACACTTGCGAAGCCATCAGCGACAAGCGTCCGGGCTTGACCTGTCCAAAGCCTTCGGCACGCGCTTCCGGGCTGTTGATCACGGTCTCCAAGGCCAACTTCAGGCGGCGGGTTTCGAGTTCGCTATTAATAATGCCGTCGCGTGCCTTGACGGTTTCAATCGCTTGCTCCGGGTTGGCGATCACGTCTTTCATGCCTTTGGCAAAGGCGGACAAAAACGCTTTGATGGCGGCTGGGTTTTCTTGCAAGAGCTTGGGCGAGACGATGATGGCATTGCCATACAGGCGCACGCCGTATTGGGGGTAGGGCAGCACCACCACGTCCTCGGCTTTGACACCACGCGCTTCGATGTTCAGCAACGAGGTGAAGGTAAATCCAGTGATGGCATCGACATCGCCGCGCACCAGCATGGTTTCGCGCAGCGGCGGGTCCATAGCAGTCCAGTTCACTGTACCCACACTATTGGCCTTGGCAAATATGGGAAAGGCGCGACGGCCTGCGTCAAACACCGGGGCGCCTAGTTTTTTGCCTGTCAGGTCGGCCGGGCTTTTGATGCCGGATTTTTTCAGCGCCATCACCGAGGCCGGCGTGTTGTTGTAGACCATCATCACCGCCACCGGCTTGTTGGGTGCGTCTGGATTATTGGCGTGGAATTCCATTAGCGCGGCCAGGTCGGCAAAGCCGATGTCATACGCGCCTGATGCCACCCGCGTAACTGCGCCGCCCGAGCCATTGCCTGCGTCGATGGTTACGTCCAGCTTGGCGTCTTTGAAATAGCCTTTGGCGGCGGGTACCAAAAACAATGCGGCCGGGCCTTCAAAACGCCAGTCCAGCTGAAACTTCAGTGCCGTGGTTTGCGCCAAGACAGCGCTAGCGCTGGCGGCGAAGCTAAGGGCGATAAGCAGGGGTCGAAAGAGTCCTCGCATGGGTTTTCCTAATGTTAATGACGTACAGATGCCTATCGCAGGGTACAGGCCCACTTTAAGTGGAGCAGATTATGCCTAGGGCAAGCGATTTGTGTGGATTTTGCACCATCCAGGACAGGGCACTATTTCAGTGCGATGGTTGGATGTCTTAGAAAGGCGCAATCGCATACTAGGTAAGTGGCGCCATGGCGCTGATCCAGATCAAAGAAGGCCTTTTTTCCCCACCTGCTAGCGCTTGGGCACAATAGGCGTATTACTACATTCGTTGGAACGGGACACTATGTCTTGTGTTTATGCGCGCTCGCGCTTGCTTGCAAGCGGGATGCTTTCTTTGCTATTGCTATGGGCTTTCGCTGCACCCGTTTGGGCTTGGGGCGTCCAGGGCCATCAGGTGATTGCGGCTATTGCGTGGCGGGAACTCAGCCCGCCGGCCCGCGCCGAGGCTCTGCGCTTGCTTGCCTTAGAGACGGGACAAAGTCTGCCCTCCATTTCCACCTGGGCTGATGAGCACCGCGGCCGAGCCACTGCGCCTTGGCATTACTTGAACTTCCCACGCGGCACGTGCCAGTTTGACGCCCAGCGCGATTGCCCGGACGGTCAATGTGTGCTCGGTGCTATTGAGCGCCAGCGCGCCCTATTGGCCTCGCCCGCTACCGACGCCGAGCGATTGCGTGCTTTGAAATACTTGGTGCATTTCGTCGCCGATGTGCACCAGCCCTTGCACGCGGGGTACCGGGATGATCGGGGCGGCAATACGGTACAACTGCGATTTTTGATGCGCGGTAGTAACCTCCATGCGCTGTGGGACAAAGGCCTGCTCGAACGCTTGGATCTGGAGAACTCGGCGTTGATTGCGACGGTATTAGCACAGCCCGTAACGCCCGAAGCTTTAGGTAGTTCCCTTCCGACCTTGATAGACATCGCGCAAGAGTCCTGCCGCATCGTGGCCCAGCCGGGTTTTTATCCCCAAGGCGATCCCGACGAGGCCTACGCGCTGCGCATGACGCCTGTACTATTGCAGCGCTTGGCCTTAGCCGGTAGGCGCTTGGCCTTGATGTTGAATCAGGCCTTGCCTTGAACAACAAAAAACTCCTGCGATAGAAACAGCAAACATGTCAATAAGCCCACGAACTGTTGTACTTACCGGCGCTGCTGGCAATCTGGGGAAGGCTGCCGCGCAGGTCTTTGCCCAAGAGGGGGCGCGGCTGGTGCTTTTGGACCGTGCGCCTATCAGCGAGGCTGTGCTTGCTGCGCTGGCGCCTGCGCAATGCCTATCCCTTGTGGTGGATCTGTGTGACGCGGCGCAGGTGGCTGTGGCGGTAGAGCAGGCCCTGTCACGCTTTGGCCGCATCGATGTGCTGTGTAACCTCACCGGTGGATTTGCCATGGGCGATATGGTGCATGAAACCAGCGACAGCACCTGGGATTTTTTGCACGACATGAATGTGGTTACCTTGCGCAACACCAGCCGCGCCGTAGTGCCCCAGATGCTGCGCCAGGACGGGGGCAAGATAGTGAACGTCGGTGCGTACTCCGCGCAGCGCGGCCTGGCCGGTATGGGTGCTTATATCGCGGCCAAGAGCGAGGTGCTGCGCGTCACCGAAGCCATGGCCGCTGAATTGCGCATGAAAAATATCAACGTCAATTGCGTGCTCCCCACCATCTTGGACACCCCACAAAACCGCGCCGACATGCCCGACGCGGACCCCAAGCGTTGGGTCAGCCCCCAGGACTTGGCCAAGGTCATCGCCTTTCTAGCCTCCGATGCTGCCCATGCCATCCATGGGGCGGGCGTGCCGGTTACCGGCTTAAGTTAAATAGACTTGGCGCTGTGTTGGCGCAGACCTGACAAGGTGGCGCTGGGACTGACGTATTCCGGGTCGGTCAACACGTGAATCAGCGTCGGCCCATTGGCAGCAAAGCCCTGCAGGATCGCTGCTTGGAGCTTGGCAACGGTTTGTGCGCGCAGGCCCGTGGCACCGTAGGCGTGGGCCAGCGCGGCGAAGTCTGGGTTGTTGTCCAGTGCGGTGCCATGCACCCGGCCGGGAAACCATTTTTCTTGGTGCATGCGTATGGTGCCGTACATCTGGTTGTCAAACACCACGATGACGATGGCCAGCTCCAACTTCACCGCCGTGGCCAGTTCGTGCGAACTCATCATGAAGCAACCGTCCCCCGCCAGGCACAGTACCGGGCGTTGCGGGTGCGCCAGCTTGGCGCCAATGGCAGCGGGTAGACCATAGCCCATAGCCCCGCTGGTGGGCGCAATCTGGCTGCCATAGCTGCGGTAACGGAAGTAGCGGTGTGCCCAGGCGGTGTAATTGCCCGCGCCGTTACTGATGATCACATCGTCCGGCAAAGCTTCGTTAAGCGCCAACCAGGCCTGCGCCACGTCGATGGTGCCGGGCTTGCAGGGTGCTGGCTGACGCGGCCCGCTAAAGGCTTCATAGCCCGCGCGCAAGGCTTGCAAATGCGACGCAAAGCGGGCCGGTAAGGCATCTGCCACCGGTAGCGCTGCCAGGCTGTTTGCCAGTGCCGGCATGCTGGTCGCTAGGCCGAGGTGCGGGCGGTATACCCGGCCCAATTCCAGGGCACAGGGCATGGCGTGTACCAAGGTTTGCTGTGGCTGCGGGATGTCGATCAGGCTGTAGCCTTGGCTGGGCACTTCACCCATGCGGGCGCCCAGCAGGATAAGCAGATCAGCCTCTTTGACAGCGCGCAGCAGGCCCGGGTCCGCGCCCAGGCCGAGCAGGCCGACATAGTGCGGATCGCGGTGATCAAACAAATCCTGGCGCCGAAAGGAGCACGCCACCGGTAGACCGGTGGCGTGAATAAAGCGGCGCACGGCATCGACCGCCTGCGCATTCCAGCCACTGCCCCCTAACACCAGTAGCGGCTGGTGCGCGGATTCAATCCATTGCATCAATGTCGCCAAATCAGCAGCCAGCGGCGCGTTGGTCGGTGCGCTGGCGGCCAAGGCAGCGCGCGGTGGGTGCGGCACCTCCTCGCTCAGCACGTCTTCAGGCAAGGCCAGCACCACCGGCCCCATACGCCCCGACAGGGCGGTATGAAAGGCCCGATGCACCATTTCCCCCATGCGCTGGGCCTGGTCAATCTGCGCCACCCATTTGCTGACTGGCCCGAACATGCTGCGGTAGTCCACCTCCTGAAACGCGCCGCGCTCCATAAAACGCCTGCTCACTTGCCCGATGAACAAGAGGAGCGGGGTGCCGTCTTGAAACGCCGTATGCAGCCCGATGGCAGCCTGGCTGGCGCCCGGCGCACGGGTCACAAAACACACCCCCGGCTTGCCACTGGCTTTGGCATAGGCCTCGGCCATAAAAGTGGCCGAGCCTTCGTGGCGACACACGATCAGGCGCACGCTGTCGCGGTGGTCGTACAGCGCATCCATCGCGTCCAGAAAACTTTCGCCGGGCACGCAAAACACGGTGTCTACGTCCTGGGCGATCAGAGCGTCAATCAGCAGGCGCGCGCCTGTGGGGTGTGAGGGGGTAGTCATAGGTGCCGGTTCCTGGTCGATTACTGCCCGGAAACCGCCGGGCCCGCGCATACTAGCTTGGGATGTTATCGTGGCGCCGTACCACTATGATTGTCAGCGCGCAGGCCGTGAACCAAGATGCCTACACATGGCCCCTGGGTTTTTGCTATGGGATGGCAATTGTCGGGCGGGTAAACAGGGCGTTGGTATGCGCCATCCATAAGGAGTTTTTGCTATGTTGAAATGCTTGCGTTCTCTGATCTTGTCGTTTGCACACTTGGTGCTGATAGCAAGCCTGCCCGCCACCGCCTGGAGCCAAGCCGCTTGGCCCAATAAGCCGGTCAAAATTGTGGTTCCCTTTGCGCCGGGTGGCACCACGGATATCCTGGCCCGCGCCATCGCGCCGGAATTGGGTAAGGCTTTTGGCCAGTCATTTTTGGTTGAAAACAAGGGCGGCGCAGGCGGCAATATCGGCGCCGAAATCGTCGCCCGCGCAGCGCCTGACGGCTACACCTTGCTGATGGGCACCGTGGGCACGCACGGTATCAATAAATCCCTGTACGCTAAATTGCCGTATGACCCGCAAAAAGACTTTGCCCCCATCACCCTGGTGGCCGGTGTTCCCAATGTGATGGTGATGAACACTGAAAAAGCTAAGACGCTTGGGATCAATACCGTGCCCGAGTTCATTGCCTATGCGCGCAAAAACCCGGGCCGCCTCAATATGGCTTCCAGCGGCAACGGCACCTCGATTCATCTGGCCGGTGAATTGTTCAAGTCCATGACCGGCACTTTCATGACGCATATCCCTTACACCGGTTCGGCACCGGCCCTGATGGGTTTGGTCTCGGACCAGGTCGATGTGATGTTTGATAACTTGCCTTCTTCCATGGCCTTGATTAAATCGGGCAAGCTCAAAGCCTTTGCGGTGACCTCGGCCCAGCGCTCGGGCGCGATGCCCGAGGTGCCGACCATCGAGGAGGCTGGCCCGCTCAAAGGCTTTGATGCCAGTAGCTGGTTTGGGTTGCTGGCCCCGGCAGGCACGCCGCCCGACATTGTTAAAGCGATACAGCGTGAAACCGCTAAAGCCCTGAACTCGCCCGCCATCAAAGAAAAACTGCTGGCCCAAGGTGCCATTCCTAGCGGCAACACGCCCGAGGAATTTACGGCCTTGATTGACGCAGAAATCAAAAAATGGGCGCCGGTCGTGAAAAACTCTGGCGCGCGCGTCGACTGAAAGGCGCGCCGCAAGTAGTTTATTGAACGCGCAAAACCATCGAGTGACCAGATGCTCAAAGGCCTACACCACAACGCCTACCGCTGCCGTGATTCGGAAGAAACGCGCAAGTTTTACACCGATTTTTTAGGTTTGCCGCTGGTGCAAGCGTTTCAAATTCATGAAACTAAAAGTGGCCGGGCCACCAAAACGCTGCATTCCTTTTACCAAATGGACGATGGCTCCTGCCTGGCATTCTTTGAGGCGCCTGACATGCCCTTCCAGTTCAAAAACCAGCATGATTTCGACCTCCATATTGCGCTCGAAGTGAGCCAGCAGGACCTGCACACCATGTTTGCCAAAGGCAAGGCAGCCGGGATGGAAACACGCGGCATCTCGGACCACGGCTTTATCGATTCGATTTATTTCCGCGACCCTAACGGCTATGTGGTCGAACTCACCGCCAAGCGCGCGGGGCATGATGCGTATATGCAAGCGGCCCGTGCATCGGCCCAGCAGGTATTGGCGCAATGGCAGGCTGAAAAAGCCACGCCTGCGGCCTGAAGCTATGGGACGTGGCAGGCCTGACCTGCCCGCCCGGCTTTAGTTCAGTGCGTCTTTGAGGGCTTTGCCCGGACGAAAACGTGGTGCCTTGGAGGCTTTGATTTTGAGCGCTGCGCCGGTTTTCGGATTGCGCCCGGTACGCGCTTTGCGCTTAGTCACGCCGAAGGAACCAAAGCCGACCAAACTCACGGTACCGCCTTTTTTGAGCGTCTTGGTCACCGCTTCAATCATGCTGGCCAAGGCGCGACCGGCAGCGGCTTTAGAGATATCTGACTTGGCAGCGATGTGCTCAATGAGTTCGGTTTTGTTCACGGCTTGTCTCCTTATTTTTAGGTGGGTCGGGAAAAATATTCTAGCCCAGCGGACCCGATTTGGGGCGTCTTATTGTGCTCAATTTAGCTCCTTTTGATGCCCCAAGCTGAGCGAGCCTGGAGCCCTGTGCGCCTGCCCTTGGCGCTCGGAAGTGCTAGCACGATGCGGGCCAAGCGGTCCGCTTACACTGCGATTCCCGTCGAATCTGCCGTGAGTGCAAGCAGTTCCGCGGGCCACCAACGGCCACCAAAAAATAAGCGCGTCTTCACCATGCAGCATAACCCGGTACGGGGCATTTTTTACCTCTGTATGGGGGTGCTGGTTTTCTCATTGCAGGATGCGATCATCAAGCAAGTCAGCGGCGGCTATGCGCTGACCGAGGTAGTGTTTATCCGCTCCTGCGTAGCCGCGCCCATCTTGCTGACCCTGGTGTGGCGCGAGTCCGGTTGGCGCGCTTTGTTTGCTTCACATCTAGCTACCTTGGTATTGCGCGCCACCGTCATGTTCGGCGCTTACGCAGCCTATTACATGGCTTTCCCGGCTTTGCCCTTGGCAGATGCGGTGGCTCTCTATTTCACCGTGCCCTTGTTTGTCACGGCGCTGGCGGGCCCTATGCTGGGAGAGCGCAACGGCTGGCCGGTTTGGGCTGCGGTATTACTGGGCTTTGTCGGGGTGATGGTGATGCTGCAACCAGGTACTGGGCTTTTCAACCCTGCCGCTTTACTTTCGCTGCTGGCGGCTGCGTTTTATGGCTTAGCCATGTTAATGGCCCGCAAACACGGATCCAGCCTTTCGGCGGCGGTCATGGGGTTTTACCAAAACGGCGTGTTCTTGGTTGGCGCCGGTTTGGTAGCCTTGTTTTTGCATCTTGCGGGTATAGAAAACGCAGTGCACCCTAGCATTGCCTTTGTGGTGCGGCCTTGGGTGCTACCCACCCTGTTCGATGGTTTGATGATCGGACTGTGCGGCGTGGTGGCCTCCGTCGGCATCATGCTGCTAACCAGTGCGTACCGCGTGGCAAGGGCCAGCACCGTCACGCCTTTTGAGTACACCGGTATTTTGTGGGCGCCGCTATGGGGCTTTTTGTTTTTCGACGAAGTGCCGCGCGCCACCACGGTAGCCGGTGCGGCAGTGATTGTGGTGGCTGGACTCATCGCCCTGCGTATGGCCAAATCTGACACTGAACCCGAGCGCCCATCTGAAATCGATCTCCCGGACCAAGCCCTGGTCGAGACGGGAAATAGCGTAAGAGGAAACCCGCCATGACGCCAGCAACGGACTACGCTGCATCTGACCTGCAGCGCGAAACCGCAGACAGCTTGCAGGGCTTGGTGGCACTGCAGTTTGGGACCAACTGGTGCGGCTATTGCCAAAACGCGCAGGCGGTGATAGAGCCGGTGCTGGCGTCCCGACCGGATATCGTGCGCTACCTGATTGAAGACGGGCCAGGCCGGCCCCTAGGTCGCTCTTACCGGGTTAAACAATGGCCCACGCTGGTGCTTTTGCGCGATGGAAAGGAAATAGGGCGCGTAGTTCGGCCACAGGATGCCACGCCATTGCAGGACCTCGTGCAGTCGGCAAGCCGCTAGTTCTGAAGACGGCTCGCAGGAGCCCTACGCTTTAGCCTCTGCTTTGCCATACGGCCCGGCGCCGCAAGTCGATTTACCGCGCGTTGGTACACACGTAGTTAAATTGCGCGATGTCTAACTCCGCATTGGGGACCGGGAAAAAATCTGGCACCGAACTAAACGTGTAGAGCGGGTCGCCCTTACCCAATTTACCCGATATGATGACCGTCTTCTGGGTGCGATGCATGCCTTTGCTGCAGTCGAAGTCCTTGAGCTCTTTGATGGAATTAAAGTCCACCCAAGAAACAGGCGGCGGAAAGCGCTTTTTTTGCGTCTTCGAAAAGTCCCCCATGATCCAAGCGGTGGCGATATTGCCACTGCGTTGGAGGGATTGCGGATCCACATACATGGTGAAATCAGGCGACTTACCGATGGCCACCCAATTGGCCCAGGCATTGGCGGTGGTCAGCAACAAAAGTAGTGCTACTCGCAGCATTGTCCAACTCCTGGCCATACAAGATGGCCTGATTTTTCTAGGTTAGTGTTAAGGCGCTCTACGTTCGCGCAGCGCGTCGCGATGATCCAAGGTACGACTTATTTCAAAATGTCGCCGATACACAGATACTTGATTTCCACGTAGTCATCGATACCAAAGTGCGATCCCTCCCGGCCCAGGCCGGACTGCTTGACGCCGCCAAAGGGCACGTGCTCCGTGGCCAATATACCGACGTTAATTCCGACCATACCGTATTCAAGGGCTTCTGCCACGCGGTAGATGCGTCCGATATCACGGCTGTAGAAATAGCTGGCCAGGCCGAATTCGGTTTTGTTGGCGGCATCCACGGCCTGCTGTTCGGTCTCAAATTTGAAGATGGGTGCGAATGGCCCGAAGGTTTCTTCGGTGGCGCATTGCATGTCGGCGCTAGCGCCCGAGATAACAGTGGGCTCGAAGAATTGCCCACCCAAGGCTTTGCCGCCGGTCTCCACCTTGCCGCCTTTAGCAAGCGCGTCGGCTACATGGCGCGTGACTTTGGCCACCGCAGCGTCTTCGATCAGCGGACCTTGCACCACGCCCTCGTCAAAGCCATTGCCCACCTTCATGGCCTTGACCTTGGCGGTGAATTTGGCGACAAAGCTGTCGTACACCCCAGCCTGCACATAAAAGCGGTTGGCGCAAACGCAAGTCTGACCGGCGTTGCGGTATTTGCTGGCCATGGCGCCTTCTACAGCCGAGTCGATGTCGGCGTCGTCAAACACGATGAAGGGCGCATTGCCACCCAGTTCGAGGGACATTTTTTTCACGGTGGGCGCGCATTGCGCCATCAGGATGCGGCCCACTTCGGTGGAGCCGGTAAAGCTCAGGTGGCGCACGGTGTCGCTGGCACAAATTGCTTTGCCCACGGCAATCGAGTTGTCAGCGTCGGCGGTAATCATATTGAGCACGCCTGCCGGAATGCCTGCGCGCAGCGCCAGTTCGGCAGCGGCCAGTGCGGTCAAGGGCGTTAGCTCGGCGGGCTTGATGATGACCGGGCAACCCGCGGCCAGGGCAGGGGCCACTTTGCGGGTGATCATGGCCAGCGGGAAGTTCCAGGGCGTAATGGCCGCACACACGCCAATCGATTGCTTGATGACCGACAAACGGCGGTTGTTGTCAAATTGGGGCAACGTCTCGCCATTGATGCGCTTGGCCTCTTCAGCAAACCACTCCACAAAGCTGGCGCCATACGCGATCTCACCCTTGGCTTCGGCGAAGGGCTTGCCCTGCTCGGCGGTCATGATGCGCGCCAAGTCTTCCTGGTTGGCCATCAGCAAATCAAACCATTTGCGCAAAATGATGCTGCGCTCTTTACCTGTCTTGCTACGCCACGCGGGCCAGGCGGCATCGGCAGCGGCAATGGCTTGGGTGGCTTGGGCCGGCCCGAGGTTGGCGACATCGGCCAGCTTATGGCCGGTCGCGGGGTCCAGCACATCAAAACGCGAGGGCCCGGCCACCCATTGGCCGTTGATCAAGGCATCGGTTTTGAACAGGCTAGGGTCTTTAAGCTGGGCGAGTGGGGAAGTAGGTAATGTCATGGGGCGATGCGGGTGCTATGGGTTTGAAATAGAGGCGCATTGGCGCAGGACCTTCATCATACGATGGCGCAATGGCGCCCGCCGCTTGGTGTCAGTAGCGCTTTTGCAAGCCTGCCTGATGGCTAGGCTGCGTGGATTGCCATTTGTGTCTTGCACCTTGGCGTGTTGCGTGGCGCGGCCCCTAAGGATCACTGGCGGGGTTAAAGTAGCGCCAAGCCCCCAACCAAATACACCATGGCACTCATCAACTACATCACCCAAATCAACCTGGACTATGGCGCCGTGGCGCTCTTACGCGCCGAGTGCGAGCGCGTGGGCATGCGCAAGCCGCTCATCGTCACCGACGCGGGCGTACGCGCTGCCGGGGTGCTGGACAAAGCGCTGGCGGCGCTGGGCAATGTCCCCCACGCCGTGTTTGACCAGACGCCCTCCAACCCCACCGAAGCGGCGGTACGCGCTGCTGTGGCGGTGCTGCAAGCCCACGGCTGCGACGGCTTGATTGGTGTGGGCGGCGGCTCCAGCCTGGACCTGGCCAAAGGCGTGTGCATCGCCGCCACCCACCCGGGCCCGCTCAAAACCTATGCCACCATCGAAGGCGGCAGCCCCAAAATCACCGAGCGCGTGTTGCCCCTGATCGCCGTGCCCACCACCGCAGGCACGGGCAGCGAAGTGGCGCGCGGCGCTATCGTGATCCTGGACGACGGCCGCAAAGTGGGTTTTCATAGTTGGTTTTTAGTGCCCAAGGCCGCTATTTGCGACCCCGAACTCACCCTGGGCTTGCCCGCGCAGCTGACAGCCGCCACCGGCATGGACGCGATTGCCCATTGCATGGAAACCTTTATGGCCCCGGCCATCAACCCGCCGGCCGACGGCATCGGCCTGGACGGCCTGGCGCGCGGTTGGGCGCATATCGCCCGCGCCACTGAAAACGGCGCGGACCGCGATGCGCGCTGGAACATGATGAGCGCCAGCATGCAAGGCGCCATGGCGTTTCAAAAAGGCCTGGGCTGTGTGCACAGCCTGAGCCACAGCCTGGGCGGTGTCAACCCGCGCTTGCACCACGGTACGCTCAATGCCTTGTTCATGGGCGCGGTCGTGCGCTTTAACGCCAGCGCCGCGTCCATCCAAAACGAGAACCGCCTGCAACGCATGGCCGCCGCCATGGGCATAGGCGGCTGCGACGCCAAAGGCACCGAAATCGACGACGCCATCCGCGCCATGAACGCCCGCCTGGGCCTGCCCAGCGGCCTGGCGGCCTTGGGCGTAACCGAAGATTTGTTTGAGCGCATCATCGACGGCGCCATGGCTGACCACTGCCACAAAACCAACCCGCGCATCGCGACCCGGGAGGACTACCGGGATATGTTGTTGGCTTCCATGTGAGGCATTAGGTGCAAGCCGCCGTTGGCGGTGCCACCTAGAGGCGGCGCACCAAGCTATGCCAGGTACTGTCTGGATTCGTCTCGATTTCCACCCGCCCTTGGTCAGCCAACAATTTCAAGCGGTAGAACAAATACAGGTCACCCACCTGGTGCCTGCCTTGCTGAAGGTCACCGGCAATGCGTGCCTGGTTTTGAAAATAGGGCTTGCAGGCGGATAGCAATTCTTCGTCATAAAAATCCTCGCGCACGCCAAGGATGCGGTCGTCTTCATAAATCCTTAGCAAGTGCTCTTGCGTCGTAAGCGTATGCCATTCATGTGCCCATGTTTGCCTTTGCACGGTGGGCAAGGGCGTCGCCAGGGGAAGCAGTTCGCGCAATACATCGGACGGAAAACAGGGCACATAATTTTTGTGCTCCTCAAATTGCTGTGCAAGCCTGCGTACATCGGCCAGATAGATATCGGTATCGGGCCAACTTGCGCAAACCGCGCGAAGCATGAGCTGCTCATCGGCCATGTCACCAAACCAGACCAGGGCCGATTCATCGGGCGCGGGTGCAGGAAATAAATCTACCAAACCCATGCGGTCCTGGTATTGCAAAAGGTATTGGCGAACTTCAGGCCTGTCGTTTGTAGAAGCGGTTTGCAATAGGTGTGCAAAGCGTTGTTGGCGACCCTCTGCCGTGTCTAAGGCCCTTAGGGGGCCGTTACTCAGTTTTTCGTGAAAGCGCAAAAACCGATAAATGCCCAGACCCTCTACCGCTTGCACTACGTTTTCGGCGTTGTTGAAATCTAAGCAAACATGGACAACTTTTTCTTGCATATTTATACGCCTTAGACACGGAAAATACTGGGCAGTGCGCGACCCTGCACCTGAAACGCCTTGTAATTGGGCAGTAATGTCGCTAAATCGGATTCTCCAACGCCCATCCAGCGGGCAAGCGCCGCTGCAAATTCGTCCACCGAAGTTGAAGGCAATAAACGGCCTTGCCCCACAGAGTCTTCGCCGTTAAGCGCATTGTCTGTTGTCGATAAATCCGCGGCTTTGCCAGTTCGGCATCTAACCAAGCTTCAAAACCCTTATTCACCACTTCTTCCACTTGGACATAGGTCCCGCCAAAGGACGCTTGCATTAAAAAGCGGGCGGCTTCTGTCTCCGTAGGTTTTGCCGGGGGGTTGTTAGACGTGTTGTCGTCACCACCACCGCAGGCCCTCAGTGCGGCGGCAGCCAAGGCGCTCGATGTCGCGGTGGATGGCCAAGGCACTCGGTCGGGTTGCACCGGCGCGCTTGGGGTTCGAACATCTGGCTTCGGTGTCCCGGTGGTTTGCCGGTCTAAAGCCGCGTGCTCTGGGTGGGTCGGGGCGTCTAGGCTTTGCATCGGTATTTCCTTCCTGATTGATTACCTTCGCCGGAGCCTGCGATTTTGCTTCTAATTAAACAAAAATTAAACTAATAACAAGTAATTTTGACATCTTTGTGTTGACCTTGCTGCGCCAGGCTGCGGTGCTCAGGCTTATTTCGTAAGTCGCAGCTGCATATGCAGTGCATCGGTGCATCGCTGCGCGGGGCAGGGACGGGCAGTGCAGCGCGCTAGCAGCCGCAGAGGCGCGGCGATAATGGAGGGTGTTGCCCGCCGCGCCTGCCGGGGGCGGTTTTCCCCTCTATTTCTGTACCGAGCACCATTGACATGAGTTCTTCAGCCACCCCGGGCGTCATGAGCGTCGCCGATATCCGCAAGACTTTTCTGGACTTTTTCGCCTCCAAAGGCCACGCCGTGGTGGAAAGCAGCCCGCTGGTGCCGGGCAATGACCCGACACTCATGTTCACCAACTCGGGTATGGTGCAGTTCAAGGACGTTTTTTTGGGCACGGACAAGCGCTCCTATGTGCGCGCCGCCTCGGTACAAGCCTGCTTGCGCGCCGGTGGTAAGCACAACGACCTGGAAAACGTGGGCTACACCGCCCGCCACCACACCTTTTTCGAAATGCTGGGCAACTGGAGCTTTGGCGACTACTTCAAGCGCGAGAGCCTGAAATGGGGCTGGGAGCTGCTGACCCAGGTCTATAAATTGCCGCCCGAGCGCCTGATGGTCACCGTTTATATCGACGACGACGAGGCCTATGACATCTGGCACAAAGAAATCGGCCTGCCCGCGGAGCGCATCGTGCGTATCGGCGACAACAAGGGCAAAAAATACGCCTCCGACAACTTCTGGATGATGGCCGACACCGGTCCCTGCGGCCCTTGTTCCGAAATTTTTTACGACCACGGCGCCCACATCCCCGGCGGCCCACCCGGCAGCCCGGACGAGGATGGCGACCGCTTCATCGAAATCTGGAACCATGTGTTCATGCAATTCGATATGCAAGCCGACGGCAGCCTGCACAAACTGCCCGCGCCCTGCGTGGACACTGGCATGGGCTTGGAGCGCCTGGCGGCCATCTTGCAACACGTACACAGCAACTACCAGATCGACATTTTTGACCAACTGATCCAAGCTGCTGCCCGCGAAACCGGCTGCGCCGACCTGCAAAACAACTCTCTCAAAGTGATTGCCGACCACATCCGCGCCACTGCGTTTTTGGTGAGCGACGGCGTGCTGCCCAGCAACGAAGGGCGCGGCTATGTGCAACGCCGCATCGTGCGCCGCGCCATCCGCCATGGCTACAAACTGGGTCAAAATGCCCCGTTTTTCAATAAGCTGGTAGCCGACCTGGTGCGATTGATGGGTGATGCCTATCCGAAAATCCGGTCGGACGAGAAGCGCATTACCGAAGCGCTTCGGCTGGAGGAAGAGCGGTTTTATGAGACGCTGGAAACCGGCATGCAGATTCTGGACACGGCCCTGGCCGGCGATGTCAAAGTTTTGCCAGGTGACGTGGCGTTTAAGTTGCACGACACCTATGGCTTTCCGCTAGACTTATCGGCCGACGTGTGCCGTGAGCGCGGCTTGGAAGTGGACACCGACGGCTTCAACGCCGCCATGGAACGCCAAAAATCCCAAGCCCGCGCAGCAGGCAAGTTCAAGCAAGATCGTGGGCTGGAATACGCCGGTGCAGGCAACGAATTTGTGGGCTACGACCACTTAAGCCAAAGCAGCACCGTGCTGGCCTTGTACATGGACGGCGCGGAGGTGAACGCGCTAGCAGCCGGCCAAAGCGGCGTAGTGGTGCTGGCATCCACGCCGTTTTACGCCGAAAGCGGTGGCCAGGTGGGTGACGAAGGCACGATTAGCAGCGCTAGCTGCGTGTTTGCCGTGGCTGACACCCAAAAGATCAAGGCCGATGTGTTCGGCCACCACGGTAGCGTCTCGCATGGCAGCCTGAGGGTGGGCGATGCGGTACAAGCCCAGGTGAACGCCGCAGTGCGTGCCGCGGCCATGCGCAACCACAGCGCCACGCACTTGATGCACGAGGCCTTGCGCGAAGTGCTGGGTGACCATGTGCAGCAAAAAGGCTCGCTGGTCAACGCCGAGCGCACCCGTTTTGACTTTGCCCACAACGCGCCGGTCACCGACGCGCAAATCCGCGCTATCGAAACCAAAGTGAATGCCCAAATCCTGGCCAACAGCGCTACCAAAGCGGAGTTGATGGACATCGAATCGGCCAAGAAAACCGGCGCGCAAATGCTGTTTGGCGAGAAATACGGCGAGATCGTGCGCGTCCTCGATATTGGCAGCACCCGCGAGCTGTGCGGTGGTACGCATGTGGGCCGCACCGGCGATATTGGCGTATTCAAAATCGTGTCCGAAGGCGGTATTGCCTCGGGCGTGCGCCGCATAGAAGCGGTGACGGGCGAGGGCGCTTTAGCCTATTTGCAAGACCTGGAAGACACCGTGGCCCAGGCTGCGCAGGCGCTTAAAACGCCGGTAGCCGAATTGGGCGCGCGCATCGCCAGCACGGTAGACCACACCAAGGCGCTGGAGAAAGAAATTGCTGTGCTTAAGGCTAAGCTGGCCGGTTTCCAGGGCGAGGCTTTGACCAGCCAAGTGCAAGACATCAAGGGCGTGCCCTTTTTGGCCGCGCGCATGGAAGGCGCTGACGCAGCCGCTTTGCGTACCACCTTGCAAAAACTGCGCGACAAGCTGCCGCGCGCCATCATCGTGCTGGGCGCCGTGGAGGGCGATAAAGTGCAACTGGTGGCCGGTGTGGGCGCGGACATGACGGGCAAGGTCAAGGCCGGTGAGCTGGTGAACTACCTGGCCGGCCAGGTGGGCGGTAAAGGCGGCGGCAAGCCCGACATGGCCATGGCCGGCGGCATCGACCCGTCCAAGCTGGATGCGGCAATAGCCAGCGCCCAGGCCTGGGTGAGCGAAAGGCTTTAAGCCATGCAGCGGCGGCGCGTGTTGGCGGCTGGCGCTGCGGCATGGGCCTTGCCTGCATCCTGGACTGTGCATGCCGAGTCCGGTTATGAGGTGCAGCCCTGGCCCACTAACAAGGCGGTGCCCGCGCAATTAGGCGCAGATGCAGCGGGCCGCATCTGGAATTTGGCCGACATTCGCGGACGCGCGTTATTAATCAACTTTTGGGCCAGCTGGTGCGAGCCCTGCCGCGAGGAAATGCCCTCGCTCCAGCGCCTCGCTGCGAGCCGGGCGGCAGACCTGCAGGTACTGACTATCAATTTCAAAGACCCACTTGCCAGCGCGCAGCGTTTCATCAGCCAGAGTGGCCTGCAACTGCCGGTGCTGCGCGATGAAGAGGGTGCGCTGACGCGCCAATGGGGTGTGCGGGTGTTTCCTTCCACCGTGTTGGTGGATGCGGATGGTGCGGTACGCAATACCGTGCGCGGTGCAATCGACTGGACCTGGCCTTCGGCCCAGCGTCTGATTCAGCCCTTGCTCAAGCGCGCGCCAGCAGCCGCTGCGCCAGGGCTTGCACCGTAGCGTCGGTGTGCGCCGGGCTGGGGTTGTCTAGCTGGGCTTGTACCAAGCGGCGCAAGGTTTCTAGGTGCGGTGTCAGCGTGCCAAAGAAGCGTGCCTGGCCGTCGCTGACGATCAAGAGGGTGGGGAAGTCTTCCACATCAATTGGGTCCACCAGGTCGGCTTCGTCTTCCACATCCAACCACACAAAGCGCGCGGCGCCAAACTCGGATTGCAATTGCTCAAACAGCGGGCGGTAATCGCGGCAGGTGCCGCACCACTGCGCGCACAGGCAGGCGATCAGCAGGGACGAAGCGGAGGCGCTGGGGCTGGACATGGGGCCTATCATGGCAGAAAAAAGCGGCTTGCCTGGCGATCTCCGCCCACCAGGCCGGATGCTAAAGGCGCATGGTGCAACCGTGGCCAGTCGCGCAGCCAAGCCCGCACCGGCCAAGCTTGCTAGCTAGGAAAAAGCTGCACGTCCTAAGGTTTTACACTCAGGGGTTTACCCGAACGCGGGTTTCATCCCACTACAGCCAAAGCACACCAGCCCCATGAGCGCATTTCTTGAAGAAAAGGTCCTAAGCGTCCACCACTGGACCGACCGCCTTTTCAGCTTCACCACCACCCGCGACGAGGCCTTGCGCTTCTCTAATGGCCACTTCACCATGATCGGCCTGCGCGGCGAAGGCGGCAAACCGCTGCTGCGCGCTTACAGCATCGTCAGCGCTAATTACGAAGACCACCTTGAGTTTTTGAGCATCAAAGTGCAGGACGGGCCGCTCACCTCCAAGCTGCAGCACATCCAGATCGGCGACACGATTGTGGTGGGCAAAAAGCCCACGGGCACCTTATTGATCGACTACCTACTGCCCGGCAAAAACCTGTATTTGTTTGGCACCGGCACCGGCGTTGCGCCTTACTTGAGCATCGTGCGTGACCCCGCTACGTACGAGCGCTTTGAAAAAGTGATTTTGGTGCATGGCGTGCGCGAAGTGGCCGAACTGGCCTACCACGACTACCTCAGCCACGACTTGCCCGCGCACGAGTTTTTGGGCGAGATGGTGAGCGCGCAGTTGCTCTATTACCCCACGGTTACGCGCGAGCCATTTCGCAATCAGGGCCGCATTACCGACTTGCTGGAAAGCGGCAAGATGGAAACCGATTTGGGCATGCCCAAATTTGACCCGGCGAACGACCGCGTCATGCTGTGCGGCAGCCCGGAAATGTTGCGTCAGCTCAAGCACATGCTCGAAGCGCGTGGCTTTGTTGAAGGCAATACCACCAAGCCCGGCGACTTTGTGGTCGAGCGCGCTTTCGTAGAACAATAAACAAATCGCGCCTAGCGCACAGTTGGAAACCCCATGAAAAAATTTGATGTCTATGCCATCGGCAATGCCTTGGTCGATTCCGAGTACCAGGTCAGCGAGGCTTTGTTGCAGCAATCTGGCGTAGAAAAGCGGCACATGACCCTGATCGACGCGCCTCGCCGCGCAGAATTGTTGCAGCACATGCACGACGTGCCATCGCACCGCACGGGCGGCGGCTCGGCGGGTAACACCATCGTGGCGGTGGCGCAGTTTGGGGGGAAAGCCTTTTATTCTTGCCGCGTAGCCGAAGACGAACTAGGCGCGTTTTACACGCAAGACCTGGCCCACCACGGCGTGGCCACCAATCTCAGCCACACCCGCGCGCCGCATGGTCAGACCGGCATCTGCATGGTCATGGTCACCCCCGACGCCGAACGCAGCATGAGCACATTTTTGGGCGCCACCGCAGACCTGGACCACACTGCGCTGCACCCGCAAGATATCGAACGCTCGCGTGTCTATTACATGGAAGGCTACCTAGCCGCATCGCCCACGGGTGTAGACGCCGCCTTGCAAGGCCGCGCCATCGCGCACCGCGCCGGTGTGGCGCTGGCGTTGACGCTCAGCGACATGAGCATGATCAACTTCTGCCGCCCCGGCCTGGAGGCCATGGTCGGCAATGAGGAAGCGGGGCGCCTGGAATATTTGTTTTGCAATGAAGAAGAAGCCCAGGTCTGGTGCGGCTCGCAAGACCTGGACGCCGTGTGCGCTCAGATCAGCAAGCTGGCCCGCGTGGTCTGCCTGACGCGCAGCGCCAAAGGCTGCATCTTGCTCGAAGGCGGGCAGCGCACCGAAGTGCCCGCCGTGCCCGTAAAGGCCCTGGACAGCAATGGCGCGGGCGATATGTTTGCTGGCGCATTCCTGTACGCGGTCACCCAAGGCTACAGCAATGTGCAGGCCGCCGCCCTAGGCAATCGCGCCGCTGCGCGGGTGGTGGGCCAATATGGCAATCGTTTGAGCAGCGACGCGGTAGCGGAAGTGATGGCGGGTTTTAAGCAGGGCTTGGCTGCTTAAGTAGTGGCCATTAAAGGCCTGATAAGCGCTTTTTAGCCGCGACGCTTAGCAGGCTTGGACAAAGTCGTAGCCACTTCCCGTGCGACCGCTTTAACTTCAGCGCCCGCAAACTTGCTGTATTTGCCCAAGATGCTGACCAGTTGTCCATAAATACGTGGCGCGCCGGCCAAGCATTCTTGGTGCTCCAGAAAATCGGGCTCGCCGGTGAAGTTGCCTACCAAACCGCCGGCTTCGGTGACCAGTAACGAACCCGCCGCCATGTCCCAAGGCTGCAGGCCGCGTTCAAAAAACCCGTCGCAATAACCGGCAGCCACGTAGGCCAGGTCTAGCGCGGCTGCACCGGGGCGGCGGATGCCAGCGGTGCGCTGCATCACTTCGCCCAGCATGGCCAGGTAGCCTTCAAAATCGCTGCCCGGGCGGAATGGAAAGCCGGTAGAAATCAGGCAGCCGGTCAGTTCGGTGCGTTTGGATACGCGCAGGCGCCGGTCGTTGAGAAATGCGCCGCGTCCTTTGGTGGCGGTGAACAAATCGTTACGCGTCGGGTCATAGACCACGGCTTGTTCGATCTTGCCGCGTACCGATAGCGCAATGCTGACGCAGTACATGGGCAGGCCGTGGATGAAGTTGGTGGTGCCGTCTAGCGGGTCGATGATCCAGACGAATTCGGAGTCTTTGGCGCCGTGTGTGGAGCCTGATTCTTCGGCGCGTATGCCGTGGCCTGGGTAGGCGGTAAGCAGGGTTTCGATGATCGCTTGTTCTGCTGCTTGGTCCACTTCGGTGACGAAGTCATTGGCCAATTTTTGCGACACCCGCACGGACTCGATATCGAGGGCGGCGCGGTTGATGATGGCCCCGGCAGCGCGGGCGGCCTTGACGGCCACATTCATCATGGGGTGCAGATTAAGTGACATCGGATTGTGGAGGGAAGAACAGGGGTGGCCCGCCCGAACAATGCGGACGGCAGCTGGCGCCGGGGCGGCGACAATGTGGTGATTTTACCGTTGGCGCCTCTTGTGACCGTTCGCACCCGTTTTGTACTCATCCAGACCAGCCATGCCGGCAATGTAGGCGCCGCCGCGCGGGCCATGAAAACCATGGGTTTTGACGATCTGGTGCTGGTCGCCCCGCGCTGGCCCAACGTGCTGCGCCGCGAGGAAACCATTCAAAGAGCCAGCGGCGCGCTCGATGTGCTGGCTAATGCGCGCATCGTCGATACCCTGGATGAAGCCCTCGATGGCATGGACCATTTGTGCGCCACCGCCATGACACCGCGCGACTTCGGGCCGCCCACGCGCACGCCGCGCGAGCATTTCAGTCGGTGGTTGGATGGCGGTTTGGGCGCTACGCAGGTGCTTATTGCGCAGCCTGTTCAATCTTCCGAGGCAGCAGTTCCCTATCGCGCGCAGCGCCTGCAAAAGCAGCCTGATGCCTCGCCCGTCTCAGTAGAACGTTTTCCTGAAGGCATCGCCTTCCTCTTCGGTTCCGAGCGCTTTGGCATGCGCAATGAAGACGTGTACCGCTGCCATGTGTGCCTGAGCATTCCAGCCAATCCGCAATTTGGCTCGCTCAATATCGGCGCGGCTTTGCAAGTTATTGCTTACGAATGGCGGCTGGCCTTGGGCAGCTTTCCACTGTCCGGCAGCACGCCACACAGCGCGCCAGCCGATGCGGCCCAAGTGGCGGGCCTGCTGTCGCATTTGCAAGAATCTTTAGAAGCACTGGGTTTTCTGGACCCGCTGGCGCCCAAGAAGTTGATGCCGCGCTTAAATCAGTTGTTCAACCGCGCCAGCGTCACGCAAGAAGAGATTCATATCCTGCGCGGAATTGCCAAAGCCGTGTTGCAGCAATCGGCGCGCGTGAAGACAGAGTTTCAGGGTGAGGTGGAGGCTAGTGCGCAGGTCCAGGTGAAGGCGAAGGCGAAGGCGAAGGCGAAGGCGAAGGCGAAGGCGAAGGGCGAGCCTGAGGGCCAAGCCGTGGCGCAGGACATTGAGCGCGCCGCCAGCGCGTCCGCAATGCAGAAGCTAGACTAGTCGCCATGTTTTCCCGAATCCGCTCTGACATCCAATGCATCTTGGACCGCGACCCTGCGGCCCGCAGCACCTGGGAGGTCATTACCTGCTACCCCGGCCTGCATGCCGTCATCTTGCACCGTCTGGCGCATTGGTTTTGGACGCATGGCTTCAAATGGCTGGGCCGCTTTACCTCGCATATCGCGCGTTTTCTCACTGGCATCGAAATCCACCCTGGCGCCATCATCGGCGAGCGCGTGTTCTTTGACCACGCCATGGGCACGGTGGTCGGCGAGACCGCCGAAATCGGCGACGGCTGCACGATTTACCAGGGCGTTACTTTGGGCGGCACGTCGCTGTACAAAGGCGCCAAGCGCCATCCCACTCTAGGCAAAGACGTGGTGGTCAGCGCCGGTGCCAAAGTGCTGGGCGGTTTTGAAGTGGGCGATGGCGCCAAGATCGGCAGCAACGCGGTGGTCATCAAGCCGGTGCCGGCCGGGGCCACTGCGGTGGGCATCCCGGCGCGCATCATCCAAAGCAAAGCCGACGAGAGCGCCGATGTAGCCGGTTCGCAGCCCAAGTTCAGTGCCTATGGCATTACGCAGGAGGACGACCCGGTGAGCCAGGCCTTGCGCGGCCTGATCGACAGCGCCTCCAGCCAAGACCAGCAAATTGCCCGCTTGTGGCTTGCGCTGGAAAAAATATGCCAACAGCAGCAACTGCAAATGCCCGAAGGCGAGCGTGGCGACTGCTTCGAGGCCGAGCGACTCAATCAACTAGTCGGTAAATAAGCGGTATCTAGCTGACTGCGCGCGGCGCCCGCTGCGCCGTTTTAGGCCGAAAAGCCTTGCACACACTGTCCACAGTTTCCATATACGGCCCACCGATCAAATCCACGCAATACGGTACCGCCGCAAAAATGCCCGGCACCTTCACTGCGCCGCTGTCATCCTTCAGGCCTTCCAGCGTCTGCGCAATCGACTTGGGCTGGCCTGGCAGGTTGATGATCAGGCTTTTGCCGCGTATCACCGCCACTTGGCGCGACAAAATCGCGGTGGGTACAAAGTGCAGGCTGATCTGGCGCATTTGCTCGCCAAAGCCGGGCATCACCTTGTGCGCCACGGCCAGCGTGGCTTCGGGCGTCACATCGCGCAGCGCCGGACCGGTGCCGCCAGTGGTCAGCACCAGGCTGCAATCGGCGTCCACCAATTCAATCAGCGCGGCGCTAATGCCTGCTTCTTCATCCGGTATGAGCCGTTCTACAAAAGTAATCGGGTTGTGCAGCGCGCTTTGCAACCATTCTTTGAGCGCGGGCAAGCCCAGGTCTTGGTACACGCCTGCACTGGCGCGGTCGCTGATGGATACCAATCCAATGCGCAGGGCCTCGGGGCCGCTTTCTTTGTCGCTCATATATCTGTTGCAGGGTTTGTCGGTGGCGGCGCGGCATCGTCGAGCGCGTTTTCGCCTGCAAGTTGCGCGCGCACCAGTTGAAAAATTTCGCGGTAAGGACGGCCATGGCGCGGCGCCATGCCGGGCTTTTCGGGCAAGGCGTCTTTGCGCGCTTGGCGTATCAGGGCGCGCAATTGCTGGCTGTCGGTTTGCGGGCTCAAGTTGATCCATTGGCCTAGTGCATCGTCATCAGCCAGCAAACGGTCGCGCCACATTTCGGTCTGGTGCAGGGTCTGGGTTTCAAGGGCTGAGGGCGTGTGCTGCGCTACCAAGGCTGTGCGGATCGCGTCCAGCATCGGCGCTTCCAGCTTGCGCATCAGCTTGCCGATAAATTGCATTTGCCGCCGCTTGCCCTCGAAATTAGTGATGCGCTTGGCCTCGGCCACTGCTTCCACCAGCTTGTCGGGCAATTGCAAGCGGGTCATCAATTCGGCGCGCAGGGTGAGCAAATCCTCGCCGAGTTTTTGCAATTCAGTACTTTCGCGCTTGAGGTCGGTGCGGGTGGCGTCCTCGGTGCCTTTGAGCTCGCGCTTGTATTCCAAGTCCAGCGCGCTGCCCTCCGCAACAAACTGACCTTTCACGAAATAGCCTTTTTTTAGTTTTCTTGACATAGCCAAGTATCATAGCCGCCGCATGAAGAACGCCAAACACTCCCCCCGCCATCGCACTGACACCCCGCTTCCCGGGTTTGCTTACAGCCGCGATTTCTTTGAATCCCGCGTAGACCTTAGCCTCAAAACTGCCAAAAAACTCGGCGCCAGCGACTCCGCTGCCGAAGTCTCCGAGTCCTGTGGCCTGAGCGTCTCGGTGCGCAATGGCGAGCTAGAAAACGTAGAACGCAACCGCGACAAATCACTGGGCGTCACCGTCTATCTGGGCCAGCGCCGGGGCAATGCCAGCACCTCTGATTTTTCCGATGCCGCCATCGCGCAAACCGTGCGCGCCGCCTACGACATCGCCCGCTTTACCGCCGAAGACGCGTTTGCCCGCCTGCCCGAATCGCGCGATGTATGCCCCGAAAGCCAACGCGGCCGCGACCTGGATTTATTCCATCCCTGGAACGTACAAAGCGACGAGGCCGCGCAAATCGCCCTGGCCTGCGAATCGGCCGCGATGACGGTCGATAAGCGCATCAGCAACAGCGAAGGTGCTGCGGTGTCGGCGCAGCAATCGCATTTTTTTACCGCGCACACCAATGGCTTTCGCGGCGGCTACGCCAGCTCGCGCCATTCCCTGTCAGTCTCGCCCATCGCTGGCAAAGGCAAAGACATGCAGCGCGACGGCTGGTACAGCTCTATGCGCAAAGCTTCCGAACTGGCCTCGCCCGAAGCCGTGGGGCGCTACGCCGCCGAGCGTGCGCTCAGCCGCTTGAGGGCCCGCAAAATTGCCACCACCGAATGCCCGGTGCTTTTTGAATCCCCCATGGCCGCCGGCCTCTTGGGCACTTTTGTCCAAGCCGTCAGCGGCGGCGCGCTCTACCGCAAAAGCACTTTTCTGCTCGACAGCCTGGACAAGCGCGTATTCCCCGCGCACCTGGATATTTTTGAAGATCCCTTTGTGCGCGGCGGCAAAGGCAGCTCGCCCTTTGACGACGAAGGCGTGCGCGTGCGCGCGCGTCAAGTGGTGGAGCGTGGCCGCGTGATGGGTTATTTTTTAAGCAGCTACACCGCGCGTAAATTGGGCATGCGCACCACCGGCAATTCCGGCGGCTCGCACAACCTGGTGCTCAGCTCGCGCCACACCCGCCCCGGCGACGATTTGCCCGCCATGATCCGCAAACTCGGGCGCGGCCTTTTGGTTACCGAATTGATGGGGCAGGGCGTCAACTATGTGACCGGCGACTACTCGCGCGGCGCCAGCGGCTTTTGGGTAGAAAACGGCGAGATCGCCTACCCGGTGCATGAAATCACCATCGCCGGCAATATGAAAGACATCTTCAAAGGTATCGAAGCCGTGGGCGCCGATACCTACAACTACGGCGCCAAAACCGTAGGCTCTATCCTTGTCAACCGGATGATGGTGGCCGGTTCGTAAGTAAGCGCTGATTCAGGGCGTCGTGGCAAGGGGCGTCGTGGCAGGGGGCGACAGCGGCGAGAGTTTTGTCACTGCGAGGAGCGAAGCGACGCGGCAGTCCATGCAGGCATGAAGTCATGGATTGCCACGGCCTGCGGCCTCGCAATGACGGGGCAATTACGTTTGGTTTCGCATTGACGGGGCAATTACCTTCGGTTTTGCATTGACGGGGCAATTACCTTCGGTTTTGCATTGACGGGTCAGGGCTTATGCGGCCCTTTCTTAAGCGCTTAAGGCTGCTTTCACCGCCGCCGACACCGCAGACATTTCTGCTTTGCCTGCCAGTTGTGCCTTTGCAAGACCCATCACCTTGCCCATGTCGCCAGGGCCGCTGGCACCACATTCGGCCACGATGGCGCGCACAGCGGCCAGCACTTCGTCGGCGGACATGCGCTGCGGCAAATAGGCTTGCAGCACCACGATTTCAGAAGCTTCCTTGTCCGCCAAATCCTGGCGCGCGGCTTTTTCATACGCGGCCACTGAGTCTTTGCGCTGCTTGATTAGCTTGTCCACCAGGCCGATCACGGCGGCGTCGTCCAGCACGACGCGTTCATCCACTTCTTTTTGCTTGCACGCGGCCAGCAGCAGGCGGATGGTGCCCAGGCGCTCGCTGTCTTTGGCGCGCATGGCGGTTTTCATGTCTTCGGTAATTTGGTCTTTCAGGGACATGGTGTTCTCCAAGAGGATGCGGGGCGCAATGAAAAAAAGCCCACCGAGGGTACTCGGGCGGGCTTAGGGGCGGGCGGGCGG
>CAMBNY010000045.1 GCA_945869165.1 Comamonas sp. lk
GTGAACGGCAACTGGCGTCTGACTTTTGCTTTTGAAAACGGCGATGCCATCCTGGTGGACTACCAGGATTACCACTGAGGTGTTTATGAGTTCGATGTTCAACCCACCCCACCCTGGCCTCACTTTGAGGGACGACATCCTTCCTGCCTTGAATCTGCAGGTGGGCCAAGCAGCTGCCCATTTGGGCGTCGACCGGACGACTTTGTCCAAGGTAGTCAATGGGCGGGCCGCGATTAGCCCTTCAATGGCACTGCGCATTGAGCGTTGGCTGGGGCGCGACCATGGCGGGGCGGCTGAGGTGTGGCTGGCCCAGCAGGCTGCATACGATCTCTGGCAAGCACGGGTCGCAGCAAAAGCCAGCAAGACCCTTTCGGGCATAAAGGCACTGAGGCTTCAAACGGCATGACTAGGGAGCAGGTGCTGATTGTTTGCTGATTTTGAAAAAAGGCAAGATAAAAGCCCCTCAAGAGGGGCTTACTCGATTACCAAGAGTCTTGCAGGTTGTTGATTCACAAGGCATCTGGCGGGGCAGAATACACCTCAAGACGCTAGAGACCATTTCATTGCCGAACACAAGGACTGCCAATCTCCCACTTTTGGGGTCAAAATTGGTAAAAACGTCAATGACTTGCCCTGAAAAATGAAAAATGGCCTCGCAAAGAGGCCGAATCAAACACGCCGTGGTAACGATTGTGGTAATTTGACCACCAAACGCACCTAAGTCCTTGTAATACCTATTGACATGGCGGAAACGGAGGGATTCGAACCCTCGATGAGGCTCTACACCCCATACTCCCTTAGCAGGGGAGCACCTTCGGCCACTCGGTCACGTTTCCAGTCGGGCGATTATGTCACGGTTTGCCGGGCGCTCAGGCGGTGGCGGGCTGGTCCAGGTCGAAGGCTTTGTGCAGGGCCCGCACCGCCAATTCGATGTATTTTTCGTCGATCACCACCGATGTCTTGATCTCGGAGGTGGAGATCATCTGGATGTTGATGCCCTCCTCGCTCAAGGCGCGGAACATTTTGCTGGCGATGCCCACATGGCTGCGCATGCCGATGCCGACGATGGACACTTTGCAGATTTTGGTGTCGCCTTCCACATCTTCCACACCCAGGCCTTTGATCACGCTGGCGCGCAACAAGTCCATGGTCTTGGCATAGTCGCCGCGGTTGACGGTAAAGCTGAAGTCGGTGCGGCCATCCTTGCTGATGTTTTGGATGATCATGTCCACTTCCACGTTCGCCTGGGCCACCGCGCCCAAAATTTGGTAGGCAATACCAGGCTTGTCGGGCACGCCGCGCAGGGCAATTTTGGCTTCGTCGCGGTTAAAGGCTATGCCAGAAACGATGGCTTGTTCCATGTGTTCGTCTTCCTCAAAAGTGATCAAAGTGCCCGATGCGGCTTCTTCGTGGATGTCAATGTCCCAGGGGGTAAAGCTGCTCAGCACCCGCAGCGGCACGCGGTATTTGCCGGCAAACTCCACCGAGCGGATTTGCAGCACCTTTGAGCCCAGCGAGGCCATTTCCAGCATTTCTTCGAAGCTGACGGTCCTGAGGCGCCGGGCCTCGGGCACCACGCGCGGGTCGGTGGTGTAGACGCCATCGACGTCGGTGTAAATCAGGCACTCTTGCGCTTTCATGGCGGCAGCCACGGCCACTGCTGAGGTATCCGAGCCGCCGCGCCCCAGGGTGGTGATGTTGCCATCATCATCCATACCCTGAAAACCGGTGACGATGACCACTTTGCCAGCGTCGAGGTCGCCGCGCACACGGGCATCGTCAATCGATTCGATACGCGCTTTGGTGTAGGCGTTGTTGGTACGTATGGGCACTTGCCAGCCAGCGTAACTGATGGATTCCAATCCCTCAGCCTGCAAGGCGATGGCCAGCAATGCGCTGGAGGCTTGCTCTCCGGTGGAGGCCAGCATGTCGAGCTCGCGCTCGTAAGAGATGGATGCTTTGCTCGGGGCCAATTCTTTGGCCAAGCCCAGCAGCCGGTTGGTTTCGCCGCTCATGGCAGAGGGGACGATCACCATTTGGTGCCCCGCGCGGTGCCATTTGGCTACCCGCTTAGCGACATTGCGGATGCGTTCGGTCGAGCCCATGGAGGTGCCGCCGTACTTATGAACTATGAGAGCCATGGATGGTATTTGTACGAAGCTAAACCGGCGGATTGTACCAATCGAGCACTCCATTGCTGCGCCGCACAAAGCCATGGCCGACACGAATATGCAGCTGGTGGCCGCGCGTGGTGCAGGCCGCTATTTGCGCCAGCAACTCCTGCAATTGCGCGCTACTGGCCTGGGTGTGGTGCACGCTGCTAAGCCAGTGGCGCAGCACATTAGCCTGGCGCGCCATGGACAAAGCTTGCAATTGCGCAATCACCGGGCTGCTGCTGCCAGGCGCACACAGGGCTTGCAAATCGGCCTGTGCTAACTCGTTTAACAAGGTCTGGGCCTGCGCCGCGTGCGACGCGCTGCGCGGCAAGGTATCGGCGTAATGCGGAATGATGGCGCGCAGCACCGGCAGCAACTCGGCGCGCAGTCGGTTGCGCAAAAAGCCGGTGTGGGCGTTGCTGGGGTCTTCGATCCAAGGCAATCCGCGTTCGATCAGCCAGCTGCGAATATCCGCCGCGCTAACGTCCAGCAAAGGCCGAGCGTAATCCACGCCGTCGCGCAGCCAGCGGGCCGGCATCGCGCTCAGGCCCGCCAGCCCCGCGCCACGGCTTAAGGCCAGCAGCAAGGTTTCGACTTGGTCGTCGGCGTGCTGGGCCAGTGCTACGGTCGCGCACGGCGGCTCGGCGTTTTCAGGGAGGGTAAATGCGCGCAAGGCGGCATAGCGCGCCAAGCGGGCGGCATCTTCGGGGCTTTGTCCAGCGCGGGCATGGGCATCGACGCGCAGCGCTTGCAGCGGTACGCGCAAACTGGTGCACACCGCTTGGCAGTGCTGCTCAAAGTCGGCAGCAGCGGCTTGCAGTCCGTGGTTGACATGTACCGCCACCACTTGGCCGGGCCAGCGCGCTGCGCAGGCATGCAAAAGCGCCGTGGAGTCGGCGCCGCCGCTGTAGGCCACAGCGAGCGGCAGGTGAGGTTCAAAGGCCGCAATCGCCGCGTCCAGCGAGCGGGTCATGGGCGTGCCATGGTCTATTTGCCGCTGGCTTTGGTGTCGGTATAGCGGCCGTAGCTTTGCAAGCGTTCATAGCGGCGATCTAGTAACTCTTTCACGCGCAAATCGCTCACTTGGCGGAAAGCATCGCCCAAAGCACGTTTGAGAAATACCGCCGCCTGTTTATGGTCGCGATGCGCGCCACCGACCGGTTCGCTGACGATTTTGTCCACCAGCCCCAGGGCTTTGAGGCGCAGTGCAGTGATGCCCAGCGCATCCGCAGCGTCTTGTGCTTTGTCGGATGTTTTCCACAAGATAGAGGCACACCCTTCGGGGCTGATGACGGAGTAAATGGAATATTGAAGCATCACCACCTGGTCAGCTACCGAGATTGCCAGCGCGCCGCCAGAGCCACCCTCGCCGATGATGGTGGTGATGATGGGCACCTCGAGCTGCGCCATTTCAAAAATATTGCGCCCAATGGCTTCGGACTGGCCGCGCTCTTCGGCGTCAATGCCAGGATATGCGCCCGGCGTATCCACAAAAGTGAACACTGGGAGCTTGAATTTTTCGGCCAGCTTCATGAGGCGCAGGGCTTTGCGGTAGCCCTCGGGTTTGCTCATGCCGAAATTGCGCAGGCCGCGCTCTTTGGTGTCGCGCCCTTTTTGCTGGCCCAGCACCATACAGGGCGTTCCGTTAAAGCGTGCCAGGCCGCCCACGATGCTCAAGTCGTCGGCAAAGTGGCGATCGCCGTGCAGTTCGATAAAGTGGGTAAATATTTCGCTGATGTAGTCCAGCGTGTAAGGCCGCTCCGCGTGCCTTGCGATTTTGGTGATTTGCCAGGGCGTGAGGTTGCTGTAGATATCTTTGACCAGCTGCTGGCTTTTCTTGCTGAGCTGGTCAATTTCCGCAGAAATATCCACGGCCGATTCAGTCTGCACATAGCGCAATTCTGCGATCGTGCCTTCAAGTTCCGCAATCGGCGACTCAAAGTCGAGAAATGTTTTTTTGGCCAATTTCACCCTCCTCCAGGTTGATGCCCCGCCCTACAACCCAATGCTTAGTAGTCCACCGGCACCGGATCGAGCGAGCGCCAAATATACCAAGTTGCCACGCTGCAGTAGGGCGCCCAGGCCGCAGCGACCTCGCGCGCGTCGCTGCGGCTAACCGCTTCGCCCGAAAAATAGTTGCGGCTGATGCCGTTAATGAGTCCCACATCGTCTAAGGGCAGCACATTAGGACGGGTCAAGTGGAAGATGAGAAACATCTCCGCCGTCCAGCGCCCGATGCCACGCACCGCCGTGAGTTCGGCAATGATGTCCTCATCTGACAACGCGTCCCATTGGTTCACGCGCAGCTGGTGGGTATCGAAATGCACGGCAAGGTCCACCAGGTATTCCACCTTGCGCGCACTCAGGCCCGCCGCGCGCATATCGTCCACCTTGAGTTTGAGCACCCGTTTTGGCGTCATCTGCGGCGTCAGCAGGGCGAAGCGGTCCCACACCGTCTGCGCCGCCTTGACCGAAATTTGCTGTCCCACAATGCTGCGCGCCAGCGTCACAAAGGCATTGCCACGCGTCTGCAAAGAAGCGTCTTTGAATTGCGGGATGAGGCGCTTCATGACCCGGTCTTTTTTCATGAGGTGCTTGCAGGCCTCGTCCCAGAACGCGGGGCGCAGCAATTGCAATGTGGGCTGGGCGGTCGCACTCATACCGTGGTGGCTTCCCACGTGGTGCCCAGCGCCGAGTCTTTGAGCACGATCCCACGGGCCAAAAGTTCGGCGCGAATCGCGTCAGCGCGGGCAAAGTCACGCGCCGCTTTGGCGTTCTGACGCTCTAGGATGAGCGCCTCGATATCCGCGCTATCGACCACGCTACCAGCACGCAAAAAAACCTCGGGCGGCGCTTGTAAAAGGCCAAGTACACCACCTAAAGCGCGCAGCAACGCCGATAGTTGCGGCAAACGGCTGCGGTTCACTTCCGAGGCCAGATCGAATAAGACCGCCACGGCTTCGGGGGTACCGAAATCCTGGTCCATCGCCGCCTTGAAGCGATCGGCATAGGGCGCACGCCAATCGATCACCGCGGGCCCAGCCTCAGGCGGCACCGAGGACAATGTGGTGTATAGCCGTTTAAGGGCGATACGCGCATCTTCAATATGCGCATCGCTGTAATTGAGTGCGCTACGGTAGTGCGAGCGGACTACAAAAAAGCGCGTGGTCTCGGCGTCAAAGCGGGCCAAAATTTCTTGAATGCTGAAAAAATTACCCAGACTTTTGGACATTTTTTCGTTGTCACGGGTGACAAAACCGTTGTGCATCCAATAGCGTGCCAATGGCTTACCGGTGGCCGCCTCACTTTGGGCGATTTCGTTTTCATGGTGTGGGAATTGCAAATCCGCGCCGCCGCCGTGGATGTCAAAGGATTCGCCCAATAGCTCGCAGGCCATCGCCGAGCACTCAATATGCCAACCCGGGCGACCCGTACCAAATGCGCTCTCCCACTTGGCCTCTTGCGGCTCGGTGGCCTTGGCCGATTTCCACAGCACAAAGTCCAGCGGATCGTTTTTGCCATCGTCCACCGCAACGCGTTCGCCCGCGCGCAATGCATCGATAGATTTGCCCGACAGCTTGCCGTAACCGGCGAATTTACGCACCGCGAAATTCACATCCTGATTAGGAGCGCGGTAGGCATAGCCCTTACGCTCTAGGCTATCTATCAGTGCCAACATGTGCGGCACGTAGGCGGTGGCGCGCGGCTCGTGGGTGGGGCGTTCTATGCCCAGGGCATCGGCGTCGCGGTGCAGCGATTGCACCATGCGATCAGTCAGAGCGCCGATGGTCTCGCCGTTTTCAAGCGCGCGGCGGATGATTTTGTCGTCGATATCCGTGACATTGCGCACGTAGGTGACCTGGTAGCCGCTGGCTTTGAGCCATCGCTGCACCACATCAAAAGCCAGCATAGAACGGGCGTGGCCTAGATGGCAGTTGTCGTATACCGTCATGCCGCAGACGTACATGCGTACATGGCCTGATTGCAAAGGATGGAAATCCTCCAATTGGCCGGACAAAGAGTTATGGAGCCGCAAACCCATGGGAATTAAATGAATTTCTTTACGTAGCAAGATTGGTCAGAGATTATGGAAGGAGCACCGTACCGACCACTAGAGGCCTGCCACCGCGGAAAAAGACCCTCCGCTACAATCTCGCGCAGTATAAAGGCGGCACTTTCGTTGCCCTGTCATAGTCAAGAAATTGTTACGCCCCCATGATCCGTCCAAGACTGCGGCTTGCCCACTATCTGTTGCCCCATTTGATATTGGTGGCGCTTGCAGGTAGTGTGCGAGCTGATGAGTACAGCGAAGTGACTCAGCTTAGCCGCGATGGAAAGTTCGTCGAGGCGCTGGCCAAGGCAGACGTATTTCTCAGTAGTAAGCCGCGTGATGCCCAGATGCGCCTGCTTAAAGGCCTGGTGCAGCGCGATGCAGGCAAGGGGGCCGAAGCCATCAGCACCTTTAGTCGAATGACGGAAGATTTTCCTGAGCTCCCTGAGCCTTTTGTCAACCTGGGTGTCATCTACGCAGACCAAAACCAATTGGATAAAGCACGCAACGCATTTGAAATGGCCTTGCGTACCAATCCCAGCTATTCCGCAGCGCACGAAAACCTGGCCGATGTCTATGGCCGACTGTCAGGCGCTGCCTACAACAAAGCCCTGCAGCTCGACGTCAGCAATCTGGCGGTGGTTCCGAAGCTCGCGCTGGTGCGACAAATCATTACGCTCAACCCTACCAAGCTGACACCGGCCCAGCTGGCAAGCCTAGCCAAGGCAACGCCAGCTCCTGTGCAGACACCCCCGGCTGCACCGAGCGCGGCTGTAGTGGCACAAGCCAAGCCGGTGCCGATTTCCGAGCCGGCAGCCAGGCCGGCGCGTGAAGCGCCAGCCCCCGCGCAAACCCAGAGGGTGGATACGGCGTCGGCCCGAGAGGTTGAGCAGTCCGTACAGGCTTGGGCAGCGGCCTGGTCGGCTAAAGACATGCGGGCCTACTTCGCGGCCTACAGCAGGGACTTTGACCCTGCCGGTAAACATAGTCGCAGCGAATGGGAAGAGGAGCGACGCTCACGTATCGAAGGCAAAGCCAGCATATCAGTCAAGCTCTCAGAGATGCAGGCGCATGTACGCGGTAACAACGCGGTTGCGCGCTTTCGACAGGATTACCGTGCCAATGGCATATCGATCTCAAGCCGCAAGACACTGGAATTAGTACGCCAGGGCGATAACTGGAAAATTGTGCGCGAGGCCGTTGGTGGCTAATCCGGATCATTTTGCTGGATGGGCCTACCGCGCGTGGAGCGTCGCGGCAATGGCCTTGTTGGTCGCTCTAGGACCCATGGACGCCAGCCGGGCCGCGATCAACAGCGTAAACACGGTCACGCCCGGGCAGTCGCGTACTGATGGCCCATCTGAACAACGACTGTTGGAAGTTTTCGGGCTCATGGCGCGAGGCCAGAGTCGGGAAGCACTTGAAAAGGCTGGCAAGCTGGTAGCGGATCGGCCCAACTTTCAACTTGCACAACTGGTCTATGGTGACCTGTTGGCCGCACGTATGCGCCCCCTGCAATCGGTAGGCGATATGCCTGCCGACATGGCGCGTGCTGGCGCAGCCCCTTTGGCCGATTTGCGCGAGGAGGCCCATCAACGCTTGGCTAACCTGAAAGAAAAACCGCCAGAAGGCTACGTACCCAGCCAATTCCTGAAAATGGCCCCGCAAACACGCAGCGCTATGGCCGTGGACGCATCGCGATCGCGGCTGTATTTTTTCGAGAATACTGGTGCGGGCATGCAACTAAAGGCAGACTATTACGTATCCGTGGGTAAGGCTGGCACTTCCAAAAGTCAGGAAGGAGACCAGCGCACGCCGCTTGGTGTTTACTTCGTGAGCAGCCATTTGGATCGCAGAACTTTGACCGATTTTTATGGCATTGGTGCGCTGACGCTTAACTACCCCAATATGCTGGACGTGCGGCGCGGAAAATCGGGCAGTGGCATCTGGCTGCACGGCACACCGCCCACCCAGTTCTCGCGCGCGCCGCGCTCCACGGACGGTTGCCTGGTCTTATCCAATCCGGACATTCGCGTCCTCATCGACAATATTTCGCTGCGCAACACGCCAATCGTGGTGGCCTCCCAACTGGTTTGGAAATCACCGAAACAACTAGAAGAACCTGCGGCAGCATTTGCCGAGTCCTTAGAGAGCTGGCGCCAGGCCAAGGTGTCAGGGGATTTGAAAAAAACCCTCAGCTATTACACGCCGGATTTTTCCAGCTATGGAAAGACATTGGATCAATTTAAACCGCTGCTGAAAGCGGAAATGAAAGCCTTGAAAGGTCGCAACCTGGAACTCAAGGACTTATCGTATTTTCAATGGAGTGATACGGCTGAAACCATGGTCGTGAGCTTTGGCGAAGTCATGGCGGGTAAGCGCACCGGTATTCACAAGCGCCAGTACTGGGTGCGGTCGAGCAAAGAGTGGAAGATATTTTTTGAAGGAGTTCATTGATGCCCCAAAACATGACGACTATCTTGGTGCGGGCGCTGATGCGCCTGAGCCTCACGATGTGGCTAGGCCTCATGCTGGCAAGCCCTGCGATGGCCGCTGTCCAAGTGGAGGTGCAGACCAGCGCCGGCGATTTTGTTCTGGAACTTGATGCCAATAAAGCACCCAAAACAGTGCAGAATTTTTTGCAGTATGTGAACGATAAGCACTACCAAGGCACGATTTTTCATCGCGTCATCGACGGCTTTATGATCCAAGGTGGTGGTTTTACGGCCGATATGAATCAAAAGCCGACCCGTGCGCCGGTACCCCTGGAGGCAAATAACGGACTACTCAATGATCGTGGGACGATTGCCATGGCCCGCACCGGTAACCCAAACTCAGCCACCTCCCAGTTTTTTATCAACGTGGTGGACAATCCCGGCCTCAATGCCCCAAAACCTGATGGTTTTGGTTACACCGTTTTTGGCAAAGTGAGTAGCGGCATGGAAACCATCGACAAAATTCGCGCCATGTCCACCGGCTCTAAAGCTGGCATGCAGAACGTTCCCTTGACCCCGGTGACCATCAACGCAGTTCGCGTACTCAAATAACGAAATTTACGACCCCTCTGAGACCACTATGACAAACCCTATTGTTGAACTTCACATCGCCGAGCACGGTACCATCGCAATGGAGCTTCACAAGGACAAAGCGCCTAAATCCGTTGAAAATTTTTTAGCCTATATCGAGCATGGGCACTATGACAACACGATATTTCATCGCGTCATTCCAGGCTTCATGATCCAGGGCGGCGGCATGGAGCCCGGTATGGTGCAGCGTAAAACGGCCAAACCGATTGACAACGAAGCCAACAATGGACTGAAAAACGTGAAGTACAGCGTGGCTATGGCCCGCACCAGCCAGCCGCACTCAGCCACCGCACAATTCTTCATCAATGTGGCCGATAACGGCTTTCTGAACCACACGGCAGAGACCAACCAAGGCTGGGGCTATACGGTGTTTGGCCAGGTCATTGAGGGCAAGAACGTGGTCGATGCGATCCAAAGCGTAGACACTGGCCACAAGGGGTCCCACGACGACGTGCCCGTAGAGGACGTGATCATCACCAAAGTCGTGGTGCGCTAAAAAGGCGGCCCGCACGCGGCATGGAAATCAGCGCCCCCGCCCACTGGCATACGGTCGATTTCCTGTCCGATCTGCACCTAGACCGGACCGAAGCGCCTACCACGCAAGCGTTCCTTCGCTATCTCGAGCAAACGCCGGCGCAGGCGCTGTTTCTGCTTGGTGACATTTTTGAAGTCTGGATAGGCGACGACGCCTTGCACGTGGATGGCGGGGTAGAGCAGCATGTGGCCGCTGCGCTGCGGGACGTATCGCAGCGGGCCGCCATCTTTATCATGGGTGGCAATCGCGATTTTTTGATGGGAAATGCCTTTATGCATGCCAGCGGTGCGCAGGCTTTGCAAGACCCTAGTGTCCTGTACGCAAGCGGGCAAGGCTACCTACTCACGCATGGCGACGCGCATTGTCTCGGGGATACAGCGTACCTGGCCTTTCGTGCCATGGTGCGCAGCGCGGATTGGCAGCAACAATTTTTGAGCAAGCCCTTGTCCGAGCGCCAAATGCTGGGCCGCCAGATGCGCGCGCAAAGCGAGGCGCATAAGGCTACTGCCCGCGCAAACGCCCCGCTGCAATGGCACGATCTGGATACACAAGCTTGTCTAGAAAGCTTGGAAAACGTCGGGGTGAACACCATGATTCACGGACACACCCACCACCCTGCTACCCACGATTTGGGATCAGGCAAAACCCGCTGGGTGCTGAGTGACTGGGATACATCGGATCACCCGCCTCGCGCGCAGGTTCTGCGGCTGAGCATTTCCCCCAGCGGTTCCGGCGCATTACAACGAATGCCAGTACTAGGTTCGTAAATGCGTCAAGGTCGCTTGCGCTGCTGTGCATTCATCGCAGAGGAACACCATTGGTATTTCAACAGCAAGCTCTGGGATTGCATACCAAAGCGTCCGGGCCTAGCCTTCCCACCTGGAAACGCCTTTGGGGACGCAGGCTACAACTCACCGCTTGAGTAATGCCTTGAGCGTAGTCTGTAGCCGCCTTGCCTGATCTTCGGCAAATGGAGAAGCCAAAACACCGGCCACGTCTTGCGCCCAAGTTTGCTGAGGCGAGGGATCATTGCGCCTTGTCAAAAGCTTCAACTGCAGGGCACGACGCGCCTCCATATGCTCGGCAGGTGTAGCCACTTCTGCAGCCATCTCCAAGCGCAACAATGATTCAGAACTGACTTGAATGCTGCCCGCCTGCGTCACCGCGGCAGCCCAAGCGCTGCGCCCGGCCGCATTCACGCGCGGCCCTAGTTCCTGAACGGTGGGAATGGTGGAAGCATCGCGACGCTCCCAAGCCGACAGCAATTGCGTCAGCGCCTCGCCATGGGCCTGCGCCGCGAGCTTCTTCAATGCCATTTGCGCGCTTTCCAGAGCTTCGCGTTGTGCACGAAACGCCGCATCGCCCAAACGCGGCTGCGCTGCGCGCGGATCCGGGCGGGCGCCAAAGCTATCTCCACGCGCCCCAGCGTCACGGCGCCCAGTGTCACCAAATCGCGCATCCCGACTCGGACGCGGGGCATCGCGGCCGCCGCCAGGCCCCTTGCCACCCAGCGCACCCTCTTTGCGATCGCCCCATTTGCCAGGGCGGGCAGGTGCCGCATTTGCCTCGCGCTGCATGCCCGGGCGGTCGTCGCCGCGCATCGCCACAACGGGTTTGGCGGCGGGTCGCGCGGGTACAGGCGGGGCAACGGGCGCGGCCTCCGCTGCCTCCTGCGATGGTGCCTCAGGATCGGTGGAGATCACGGGCGTAGCGTTCGCAGCGTCAAAAGCCGCTGTATCACTGATGCCCTCTGCAGGCACTGTTGATGGTTCCAAATTTTCTAGGAGCGGCGACAGACTGTCTGCCGCTTGCGTCGCCGTTTGCGCCTGGGCTTCTTGTGCACCTGCGGCGCTCACCTCGGCCTGGGCCTGGGCTTGTCCTTGCAACGCGGCCTCTAACGCGGCAATCGCTTTGCGAATCACATTGGCGTCGCCGCCGGAATTGGCTGCCTGCAATGCCTTGGACGCATCCAGCACCGCGCGGTCACGCTGGCCCAACGCGGCCTCGGCCGATTCGCGCTCGGTGGTCTTGCGCTTGAACGCATCGTCAATCGGCTTGCGAAAAGCGTCCCAGAGTTTTTGCTCCAGGCGCCGGTCCAGAGGCACCGCGTGGGCTTGGGCCTGCCAGCGCTGTTGCAGGGATTTGACTGCGTCAATTCGCAGCGCTGCCGCGGCGCCCAGCACCTTGGCTTCTTCGATCATGGCCTGGCGCAATTGCACGCTTTGCGCTTGCAAAGTCTCCAAGGGCTCGGCCGCATGGGAAATGGCTTCTTTCCACAGTGGCTGCAATTCAGCAAAGGCTTTTTCACCTAGGTGACCGGCATTGCGCCAACGGTCGCCAAACTGGTGCAGGATGCGGCTAAAGCCTTTCCAGTCCTCGTCTAGCGCGGTGCGGTTTGCTTCGGCCCATGCTTTCACTTCATCGATTAAGGCCAGACGCTGTTGACGGTGCTCCAGGGCATCGGCTTTGAGTTTTTCCAACCAAGCTTCCACCACTTTGTGCGCCGCATTGCAGGCCTCGTCAAAGCGCTTCCAAAGCCCATGGTTGGGCACGCCGCCCTGGTCGGTCTGCTTCCATTGTTCACGCATGGCACGCAAGGTTTCCTGCATCTTGCGCCCGCCCAGCGATTGACCGTCCGGGCGTTTGAGTAAACCCTCAGCCTTGATCACCAATTCTTCGCGCAGCTGATCGGCGCGCCAACGCTGCCAGCCTTCGAGTTCGCCCGCGGCTGCCAGTGCGGCCTGCGCTTGCGCGTCAAGTTTGCCGTCAATCAAACGACCAAATTCCTTCAGGGCCTGACGCAATGCGTTAGCCGCACCGGCGCTGGCTTTACCGTGGCCCTGCCCTACCTCGGCTTCCAATTGGGCAAGTACCTCAGCGACTTTGGCCTGCGCCGCTTCGCGCACCGCCGGATCTGCCACAGGTTTAGCGGGCTTGGCAGCAGCCTGCGACTGCTGGCGTTCGGCTCTCAAAGCCTCGGCCCAAACCGCAACCGGGGGTAGCGGTGCCTGCGGGTCTTGCGCTGCCAGGATGGTTTGCGCCAATACCGCATCAAAAGCTTCCCAGACGACCAGCAATTGCGCTTTGGCGCTGTCCAGCACAGGGGCAAACTTCACATCGACGCTCGCCCAGTCGGTGTGTGCCACCAGTTGCGCGGCCTGGTTTTGCCAGTGGGTTACATCGGTGGCCAGGGCGCTGTGAGCCACCTGCGCGTCCTGCCATGGCTTGGTGGACATCACCTCAATGCGCTGAGCCAGCAGTACCGCCGCTTCACGCTGCACCTGCGCCTGATGCTGCAAGTCCTCAATGACGCGGACGCGCTCGGCCAGTTGCAATTTCAAGCCCGCCAGCGGCTCTCGGCTCAGTGGCGCTCCGGCTTTGGCCGCATCACGCTGCCAAGCCAATGCGTCGGCGATATTGAGCTTGGCTAGCTCCAGCAATGCGCGGGCTTTGGCCTCCCATTCCGCGGCAATGGTCTCCTGGGCCTTTGCGCGTTTGGCTTCATCCAGGCGATCGCGCAAGAGTTTGGCGGCGCCCTTATCGCGCGTGCTGAGCTCTCGATACACCTCAGCCACTGCATCCTGGGGCGGGTCGCTTGCCATCCACTCTTTCACACGTTGTGTCCGCTCGCCCGATGTCGCCGCGGAAAAAGCGCCGCCCGTCAAGGCGTCCCAGTGGGCCATGTCATGGGTCTTGTTAGATGCGGTCGTCGCCACGTGGAACCTTGCTAATTGAAAATGAATAGAAGCGGCACCAAATGCCGCAGAGCGGGCGCAATTGTCCTTCAATGCGACGCCTTCAGGCAAGGCTGGCTTAAATTAAGGCGAACAGCCGTAAAAAAACTAAACATTGGAGCGCGGTCTGCACTCAGGCCACTGCCCTTTTGTCGAAGGGTGCTGGGTATAATCCATTCGGAGTTGCAGCTTGTGCAGAGCCGGCAAGACTTCCCCAACGCAGCGAAACTACATTCCCAGGCTGGTCCCGGGACCTTTGTTGCCACCGCCGGCATCGCAAAGCGAGCCTGTCCCTCAACCCAAGCGTCCACCTGCAATGCAGTGTCTGCACAGTGGCGCCATGGAATACGGAGCCCCATGAACGCAGCACAACGCTTTAGGCAATCGCTTTCCGTGGTCATGAGCGATATCGTCCATGGCTTTATGGAAATCACCCACAACAGCTTTGCGCTGGTGGGCCTGGCAGTGATATTTTTCGGGCTCACTTTCGGTTTGCAGCCGGACCTGCGCCAAGCCGGGCAGTTGCAGCTGATGGAATGGCTGCAAGACCACCAAGACACCCTCACCAGCCTGGTCACTGGTACCGCAACCGACCGCGTCACGGCCATGAACCCCAAAGACTTGCCCAAACCGCAGGCAGCGGTAACCCAATGGCTTGGCCGTAAATACAATATTGCCCAAGAACCTATGGCTGCCTTAGTGGCCGAATCCTTTGCCGCCGGCGCAAAGGCAAAGATCGATCCTTTGCTGATACTGGCCGTGATGGCCGTGGAGTCCGGCTTTAACCCGATTGCCCAAAGTCCCATGGGCGCCCAGGGCTTGATGCAAGTGATGACCCAGGTACATAGCGAAAAGTACACACGGTTTGGTGGCACACTGGCTGCGTTTGACGCCTTATCCAATGTCCGGGTCGGCGTCAAAGTGCTGGAAGAATGCATTGCGCGCGCAGGATCACCCGAGGGTGGTCTAAGGCTTTATGTGGGTGCTGGCAACTTGGAGGATGACGGGGGCTACGCGGCGAAGGTTTTGGCCGAGCAGGCGCGCTTGCAAGCGGTTTTCAGCGGTCGTCCCGTACCCGTCTTGGTGCCCCTGCCTGAAGTGAAACCGTTGGCTTTGCAGCCCGATGGCACATTGGGTTTCGGGTCTCTTGGTGGCGCCCAGCAAGAACTCTGAATAGGTCCACTAAAATTATTGTCAGCCCATCGTGCCCTTACCCCTAGGTGCAACCCGGTTGCCTGAACACAGGCCTCGTTAAATAGTTCCGGGTCACAAACCCTAAGCCCGTAAACCCTTAGCTACTGCCGCCTGCACTGATATCAGTGACGTTTTTATAAAACCTTGAGGACCCCAACATGTACCACCGCAATCATCTAATTGAGCAAACCGACCCCGAGCTCTGGGCTGCCATCGTGGCAGAGAACGCCCGCCAGGAGCACCATATCGAGTTGATAGCCAGCGAAAACTACGCTTCGCCCGCCGTCATGGCCGCCCAGGGCAGCCAGTTGACCAATAAATACGCTGAGGGCTACCCCGGCAAGCGTTATTACGGCGGCTGCGAGAACGTGGACGTGGCCGAGCAACTGGCCATCGACCGCCTCAAGCAAATCTATGGCGCTGACGCAGCCAATGTGCAGCCCCATTGCGGCGCATCGGCCAACGTCGCGGTATTTATGGCTTTCCTTAAGCCCGGCGATACCATCATGGGCATGAGCCTGGCCGAAGGCGGCCACTTGACCCACGGCATGGCGCTCAACATGAGCGGAAAGTGGTTTAACGCGGTCAGCTATGGCTTAGACGCCAACGAAGCTATCGACTATGACGCCATGGAGCGCAAAGCCCACGAGTCCAAACCCAAGCTGATCATTGCTGGCGCCAGCGCCTATTCGCTGCACATCGACTTTGCACGTTTTGCCAAGGTGGCCAAAGACGTGGGCGCTATTTTTATGGTAGACATGGCGCACTACTCCGGCCTGATTGCAGCGGGTCTGTACCCCAACCCAGTGCCGCATGCCGACGTGGTCACCTCCACCACACACAAAAGCCTGCGCGGCCCGCGCGGCGGCATTATTTTGATGAAGTCCCAGCATGAAAAAGCCATCAACAGCGCCATGTTCCCCGGCCTGCAAGGCGGCCCCTTGATGCATGTGATCGCTGCCAAGGCCGTAGCCTTCAAAGAAGCCCAGGGTGAAGGCTTTAAAGCCTACCAGCAGCAGGTGTTGACCAATGCCGACATCGTGGCCAAAACTCTGACGGAGCGTGGCCTGCGTATCGTCAGCGGCGGCACCCAGAGCCACGTGATGCTGGTCGATTTGCGTTCCAAAAAAATCACCGGCAAGGACGCCGAACGCGTGCTGGGCGATGCCCACATGACGATCAACAAAAACGCCATCCCCAACGACCCAGAAAAGCCCATGGTGACCAGCGGCGTGCGCATCGGCACCCCGGCCATGACCACACGCGGCTTCAAGGATGAAGAAGCGCGCGCCACGGCGCACCTGATCGCCGACGTGCTGGACAACCCGCACGACGCAGCCAATATCGATGCCGTGCGCGCCAAGGTACACGCCCTGACAGCCCGCTTTCCAGTCTACGGCTAAGCCTGATGAAGTGCCCGTTTTGCAGCCATTCGGAAACTCCTGTGGTGGAGACCCGCATGGCCGAGGACGGGGATTTCATACGCAGACGGCGCCAGTGCGGCGCGTGTGAAAAGCGCTTTACCACCTACGAACGGGCCGACGTCAGCTACCCGGTAGTGGTCAAGAAAGATGGGCGGCGCATTGACTTTGAGCAGGGCAAGATCATCGGCTCGATGAAACTGGCCTTGCGCAAACGCCCGGTCAGCACCGAGCAAATCGACGGGGCGGTGGAGCGCATCCAAGAAAAGCTTCTGACCTCGGGGCTTCGCGAAGTCTCGTCCACCCGAATTGGCGAATTAGTGATGCGCGAACTGAAAAAACTAGACAAAGTGGCCTATGTGCGCTTTGCCAGCGTGTACCGTAGCTTTGAAGATATTGACGACTTCAAAACCCTGGTCAACGAGGTGAACAATTAAGCCCGCAGGGGCTTGATTGCCTGGTCTGTTAGCGCCATGCCGCACATCGCAACTGCATTGCGGCTGGCCGAATCGGCGCTCTACCTGACCTCGCCCAATCCGCGCGTAGGCTGCGTGCTGGTCAGCGCGCAAGGCCAGGTCATCGGCCAAGGCCATACCCAGAAAGCCGGCGGGCCGCATGCCGAAATCATGGCGCTGCGGGACGCCCAAGCCCAAGGCCATCGCACGCAAGGTGCTACTGCCTATGTAACGCTGGAGCCCTGCGCGCACCAAGGGCGCACCGGGCCGTGTTGTGATGCGCTGGTGGAGGCCGGTATCGCGGTCGTAATTGCAAGTCTCCAAGACCCCAACCCACGGGTCGCCGGACAGGGCTTTGCCCGCCTGCGCGCAGCAGGTGTTACCGTACAAGTAGGGCCTGGCGCCGCCGAATCACGCGAACTCAATATCGGTTTTTTTAAGCGTATGCAAAGGGCTAAGCCCTGGATACGGCTCAAGATCGCAGGCTCGCTGGACGGCGTAACGGCTTTAGACAATGGGAAAAGCCAATGGATCACCGGCGCACAGGCGCGCACCGACGGTCACGCCTGGCGTGCACGCGCTTGCGCGGTGCTAACCGGCGTCGGCACGGTGCTACAGGACAAGCCCTTGCTCGACGTGCGCCAGGTGGCTACACCGCGCCAGCCCATGCTGGTGATTGTGGACAGCGCGTTGCAAACACCACCCGATGCTGCTTTGTTCGGCCCGGTACGCAAGGTCTTGATTTATGCGGCCCAGCCCCATGCCGAACGCGAAGCGGCGCTACACGCTGCCGGTGCCGAAATCGTTTACCTGCCCGGGCCAAGCGGTGCCGAAGGTGAACCGTCCAAGGTGGATTTGCACGCCATGGCGCAAGACCTCGCGCGGCGCGAATGCAATGAAGTACATATCGAGGCCGGGCATAAGCTCAACGGATCGCTGCTGCGCGCTGGTTTGGTCGATGAAATGCTGATTTACCTCGCACCGCTTTGGCTGGGCCAGGGCGCGGGCATGTCCAACTTGGGACCTTTGACAGAACTGGCCCAAGGCTTGGCCTTAGACTTTCTAAGCCTGCAGCGCATTGGCTCGGATTTGCGAATCTTGGCGCGGGTGCGAGGCAGTGCAGATTTTTAATTTTTAGGACTCTGTTTCCATGTTTACAGGCATCATCACCGGCGTCGGCCGCATTACCCGGATAGAGGATTTGGGCCTCAGTCAAGCCCACGGCAAGCGCCTGCATGTGCAATGCCCCGAGGGCTACCTAGACGACGCGGGCCTGGGTGACAGCATCGCCATCAACGGCGCTTGCATGACCGTCACCACTTTGCAGCAGGATTTGCCATCACCGGTTTTTACGCTGGACATATCCGCCGAGTCGCTGGATAAAACTGCCTGCTTGGACAGTTTAGGCGAGGTCAATCTGGAAAAAGCGCTGCGCGCCAATGACCGTCTGGGAGGCCATCTGGTATCGGGCCATGTGGACGGCATCGGTGTGGTGACGCATTTTGCACCGGTGGGTGAAAGCTGGGAATTGCGCATTCAAGCGCCCCACGCCTTGGCCAAATACCTTGCCTACAAGGGCTCGATCACGGTGAACGGCGTCAGCCTTACGGTAAACCGTGTCATCGATAGCGAGATGGGCTGTGAAATAAGTATCAACCTGATTCCACACACTATCGAAAACACGGCTTTGCGCCGGCTGTCAAGTGGTGCACGCCTCAATTTGGAGGTCGATGTCATCGCCCGCTATGTAGAGCGCATGCTGAGCGCGGACCTGCAAGCTGCCGGGTAAATCCCACGAACCGCCTCCGCGGTTTGCGCACTCAGCACCAGGTCTAAAAAAGAAAACCGGTGGAGAAAACTTGCTCCGACATCCAAATCGACTGGTCGGCTGTCCCTTGGTATACCGGCACACCGCGTAGCGCCCCAAAAGCAAATTTCTGGGTAACCTCGAAATACATACTTTTATAAAAGCGGTAGCGCAAACCGACTTCGGCGCCAACGGTCCAACCATTGACCTGCCACCAATCTTCGCTGCCAAAACAGCAGACACGTACCCCCTTGGGGCCGACTTGGTTGGCATTACCAAGAATGACGTTATCCGCATGCGGCAACAAGATGCCTGCGCCAAGGCGGCTGATTAGTTGCAGTTCGCCGGGCTGTCGTTTGGGGCCGTCCAGATGGTGAAACCAAACGGCGTTGATCATCAGATGGTTCAGGCCATTGTGCAATTCGTAAGCAAAGTTCGCCTTGTTTAACACCATCGAACTAGGTGCTGGCTGGTTATTTATCGTGCCGCTCACGGCCGCGGTCTGACCACTATCCGTGTTGTATTTGCTATGGTCATAATTGAACTCGATCGCGAACGTTTTTTCCGCGTTCAAGAATTTTCCGATCCGGATATTTTCCTGCGGCGAAGTCAGATCCAGTTTGAATATCGAATCAATAGTTTCGCGAAAGTCAGCCGGGTAATCACTGGCTGCGGCCTTATGGACGGTGAAATCATTGCCTTGGCTTGGTTGCGAAATATGAATATCCGAGGGTGCGTACTGCTGGCGGCTGTAGCCCCAGGAGAAATACCAATTGCCATCGTCATTGAAGGCCCGCTCCAAACTTCGCACTTCAGAAGATGCCGCGGCGCTGGTGGCCGGGGCATCCGTGCTTTTTCCCGCAGCAGCAGGGGCCTCCTGCGCATGGACTGTCAAGCAGAATGAGGCTGAAAGAAACCCAAAGCCAACGACTTTTTTTGCTATTCTTAATTTCATGGGGGTTCCGTGATGCTGAGAAATTCTAATCGCTGCAATTGATCGGTCGGAACTGGCATGAGTACGGATCATGCTAACTCTGAGAAATCAAATTTTGCGCCAGATCAATTGCCGGCAATTACGATCGAACTAGGTACCTAGCTGCCACTTTGGCTGGGGAACGATCATCTTGGCTTGACCTTACGGGAACCCGATTGCGCACCGCCAGTTACACGCGGCGGCAGGCCGGTGTGTTGCGTGAGCAGGGTGCCTGGCCGTGGCGCTTTACCCGCCAGGTTTTTGCCCGCCGAGGGCGTGGAGTTTTTACGCCGCGCGCTTTCGTAGCTGCCACCTGTCAAAGGTTGGAAGGTGGGGATCAAATGGTGTTTGCCATTGCCGACCAAATCGGCGCGGCCCATCGCTTTGAGGGCTTCGCGTAGGAGCGGCCAGTTGTTCGGGTCGTGGTAGCGCAAAAAGGCTTTGTGCAGACGGCGGCGTTTTTCGCCACGCACGATGTCCACGTTTTCCTCATCGCTCTCGACGACGCGACGCACTTTGCGCAAAGGATTGCGGCCGCTGTGGTACATCGCGGTGGCAGTGGCCATGGGGCTGGGGTAAAAGGTTTGCACCTGGTCGGCGCGAAAACCATTTTTCTTGAGCCAGACGGCCAAGTGCAGCATGTCTTCATCGCTGGTACCCGGATGCGCGGCAATAAAGTAGGGAATCAGGAACTGCTTTTTGCCTACCTCGGCGCTGAACTTATCGAACAGGGCCTTGAACTTGTCGTAGCTGCCGATGCCCGGCTTCATCATTTTGGACAAAGGGCCTTGCTCGGTGTGCTCTGGCGCGATCTTGAGGTAACCGCCCACATGGTGTTGCACCAGTTCTTTCACATACTCCGGGCTCTTGACAGCCAGGTCATAGCGCAGCCCCGAGCCGATCAGAATTTTTTTGATGCCTTTGAGCGCGCGGCCCCGGCGGTACATCTTGATCAAGGGGCCGTGGTCGGTGGTCAGGTTCTGGCAGATACCTGGGTAAACGCAGCTGGGTTTGCGGCAGGCCGCTTCGATCTCGGGCGACTTGCAGCCTAAGCGGTACATATTGGCGGTGGGGCCACCGAGGTCGGAGATAGTGCCGGTAAAGCCCTTCACCTTATCCCGAATGTCTTCGATTTCTTTAATGACCGAGTCTTCCGAGCGGCTTTGGATGATGCGGCCTTCATGCTCGGTAATAGAACAAAAAGTGCAGCCGCCAAAGCAGCCGCGCATGATGTTGATGCTAAAGCGAATCATTTCCCAGGCGGGGATTTTGGTCGCGCCATCGTGGCTGCCGTTTTCATCGGCATAAGCGGGGTGCGGGCTGCGCGCATAAGGCAGGTCAAACACCATGTCCATTTCGGCAGTCGTCAGGGGTATGGGTGGCGGCGTGATCCACACGTCACGTGCGGTGGCGCCCTCGCCGTGGGCTTGCACTAGGGCGCGGGCGTTGCCGGGATTGGTCTCGAGGTGCAGCACGCGATTGGCGTGGGCATAGAGCACCGGGTCGCTGCGCACCTGTTCATAACTAGGTAGGCGGATAACCGAGCGCTCGCGCGGCGGTACTTTCAATTTCGCTTTGAGCGCCGGGTTGGGCACAAACACCATGGCTTGCGCTTGCGCGCCCAGCGTGGATGGCGCCTTTGCGACGGGCGCAGCACGCTTGATTGCACCTTCTTGTTCAGCAGCCTGGGCCACTTGCGCGGCCTCGTCATCGCGGGCGCAGGTCGCGCCGTTTTCAATGGCCAGCTCGGAGGTGGTCATATAGGGGTTGTAGTGCGCCTCCACCCGGCCCGGCAAGTCCACGCTGGCCGAATCGATTTCTATCCAGTCTTTACCGCTTGGGTCATCCGGGCGGCGCACAAAAGCAGTACCCCGTACATCGGTGATAGATAGCACCGGCTCGCGCGCGGCCAGCCGGTGCGCGATTTCGACAATGGCGCGCTCGGCGTTTCCGTAGAGCAGCAGATCACATTTAGCGTCCACCACAATCGAGCGCCGCACTTTATCACTCCAATAGTCGTAATGCGCGATGCGGCGCAAACTGCCTTCGATGCCGCCCAGCACAATGGGTACGTCTTTGAACGCTTCGCGGCAGCGTTGGCTGTAAACAATAGCCGCGCGGTCCGGGCGCTTACCGCCAATGTCGCCAGCGGTGTAAGCGTCATCACTGCGGATCTTGCGATCGGCGGTGTAGCGGTTGATCATGGAATCCATATTGCCGCTGGTCACGCCCCAAAAAAGATTGGGTTTGCCCAAGGCCTTGAAGGGTGCCGCACTATTCCAATCAGGTTGCGCGATGATGCCGACGCGAAAGCCCTGGGCCTCCAGCATGCGGCCTATCACTGCCATGCCAAAGCTGGGGTGGTCCACATAGGCGTCGCCGGTGACTAAGACAATATCGCAGCTGTCCCAGCCCAGCTTGTCCATTTCGGCCCGGCTCATGGGCAACAGGGGCGCAGTACCAAAGCGTGAAGCCCAGTATTTGCGGTAGCTGCCTAGCGGCTTGGCGTCGCGTGCAAAGTGGGATACGTCCAGGGGGGCATTCATCTAGGGATTTTAGCTTTGCACCTAGAATCAAAGTCGGTCCCCGGTGCTGTCACTCCGGGGGATGTCCTTCCAATTCAAAGGTTGTTCCATGAAAAAACTGTTTTTGGGCCTCGCCGTCCTATCTCTGTTGGCCGCATGCGGTAAAAAAGAAGAAGCCCCGGCCCCGGCTGCCTCCGCACCTGCTGCTGCCGCACCAGCTGAACTAAAAGTTGCGATTGACCCGACCTACGAGCCCTTTACCTTCAAGACCGCCGAGGGCCAACCCACCGGTTTTGACGTAGACGTTGCTAACGCCTTGTGCGAGCAGATCAAGCGCAAATGTGTCTTCGTGGAACAAGTCTGGGACGGCATGATCCCCGGCCTGAACGCCAAAAAATACGACGTCATCATCAGCTCGATGTCGATTACCGACGACCGCATGAAGGAAGTCGATTTCACCGACAAGTACTACAACACCCCCAGCCGCATCGTGCTGAAGAAAACCGTGAAGTACACCGACCCCGCCTCTATCAAGGGCAAGAAAATCGGCGTGCTCAAGGGTTCGACTCAGGAAGCCTATGCCATGGGCGAACTCAAGCCAGCGGGCGTGGTGGTCAATTCTTATGAGGCACAAGACCAGGTCTACCTGGACATCAAATCCGGCCGCTTGGACGGCACGGTGGCTGACTTTATGGAAGTGACCGGCGGATTCTTGAGCAAGCCCGAAGGCGAGAAATACGCCCTGGCCGGCCCGGATCTGAAAGAGCCCAAGTACTTTGGCTATGGTGCCGGTATCGCGCTGCGCAAAGGTGAAGACGCACTCAAAGGCGAACTGAACGCCGCCATCAAAACCATTCGCAGCAACGGCAGCTACAAAACCATGAACGACAAATACTTTGCCAAGTTCAATATCGACGTCTACGGCGAGTAAAGCCGCTTAGGGCTGTAAGGCCCTTGGCGCTGGCGCCTTTTTGGGCGACTTCATCAAGCCGGACCGGCACGCCAGAAGCCCTGGCGCGCCGGTTTTTTTTGGCTTTTTTTCCCGACGAGGCTTAGAGCCGAGGCGTTTTCGCGGCACACTCTGCGCTGATGAACGCGTATTACTTCAGCATTTTGCAAGGCTCCCTGATGACGGTGGCGGTGGCACTGGCGTCCCTCGCCGTAGCCGTCTTGTTCGGGCTACTGGGTGCAGCGGCGCGGCTCTCGCCCAACCGGCTCGCTGTGGCCGTGGGCACGGTGTACACCACGGTCATTCGCGGCATCCCGGATCTAGTGCTGATGCTGCTGGTGTTTTACGGCGGCACCATGGGGCTCAATTACCTGGTGACAGCCATGGGCAGCAAAGCCTCCGTGGACATCAACCCCTTTGTGGCCGGGGTGCTCACCCTGGGCTTTATTTATGGTGCCTATATGACCGAGACTTTTCGGGGGGCGATTTTGGCCATACCGCGCGGTCAGTCAGAAGCGGCGCTGGCTTTTGGCATGGGCCGCACGCAAACGTTTTTGCGCATCATCGCGCCGCAAATGGTGCGCTACGCCCTGCCCGGTTTTACCAATAACTGGTTGGTGCTGATCAAGTCCACTGCGCTGGTCAGTTTGATCGGTTTGCAAGAGATGACCTATTTGTCCAAACAAGCCAGTGCGGCCACGCGCTCGCCGTTTGCGTTTTTCTTGTTCACGGCGGCGCTGTTTTTGGTGTTTACCAGTGCGTCCTTGTGGGTGCTGCGCAAGGCCAATGACCATTACAGCTTGGGCACGCGACGTGCGCAACTGCATTAAGTCCGCCATGCCGCAAGCCCGCACCTTCCCCCTGAACCCCGCGCCATGAAGTGGGATGTGATTTTTCAGCCCCAAAACCTGGCGCTCTATTGGCAAGGCATCTTGACAACGCTGCACCTGCTGCTGGCCAGTCTGGCTATTGGCGCAGCGCTGGCACTGGTGTTTGCACTGGCGCTGACCAGTCGCTGGCGGGTGCTGCGCGCCGTGGTGGGCGCTTGTACCTATGTGGTGCGCGGCACGCCGCTGCTGATTCAGGTGTACCTGATTTATTACGGCCTGGGCCAGCTGGAGTGGATTCAGGCGCGCTGGGACGACATCTGGCCCTGGACCTATTTCAAGGAGCCTTTTTTCTGCGCGCTGCTGGCATTCAGCCTGAACACCGCCGCTTACACCGCCGAGATGCTGGCCGGCGCCATCCGCGAGACCAGTGCGGGCGAAATCGAAGCCGCGCAGGCCTACGGCATGGGCCCGGTGGCGATTTTGTGGCGCATTGTGCTGCCCAGCGCCATGCGCCGCGCGCTGCCCGCCTATAGCAATGAAGTAGTGATGATGCTGCAAAGCACCAGCCTGGCCAGCGCCGTGCCCAGCATGCTGGACGTGACCTCGGCGGCCAGTCGGGTGTATTCCAAGTATTACCTGCCGTTTGAGGCCTTTTTGTTTGCCGCGGGTATTTACCTGATTGCCACTTTCGCGTTGGTAGGGATTTTCCGGCTGGCGGAGCGGCATTTTCTGGCGTATCTTGGGCCGCAAAAGACCTAAAGTACCGACGCTATGCAACGCCACGACCACCCGCTTTTATCGCCCAGCCTGGGCGTGTACAAAACCCTCACGAGTTTTCATTTCGGCAAGCCGGGCGCGGGCCCTAAGGTGTACATCCAAGCCAGCCTCCATGCAGAAGAGCTGCCGGGCATGCTGGCGGCTTACCACTTGCGTCCGCTGCTGGAGCGTTTGGATGCGGCGGGGCAAATCCAGGGCACCATTGTGCTGGTTCCCATGGCCAACCCGATTGGCGCCGCGCAACGCGTGCAGCACAAACCGGCGGGCCGATTTGAACTGGACAGCGCCGAAAACTTCAACCGCTACTACCCGGACTTTGCGCAGCAAATTGCCGATGAAGTGTTGCCCACGCTGGGCCAAGATGCTGCGGCCAATGTGGCACTGGTGCGCCAGGCCATGGGGCGCTACCTAGCGCAATGGACACCCAAGACCGAACTGCACAGCCTGCGCCGCAGCTTGCTGCAACTGTCGTTTGATGCGGACTATGTGCTGGACCTGCATTGCGACTGTGAAGCCGTCATGCACTTTTATTGCGAAGAAGCCTGCTGGAGTGCCCTGGAGCCGCTGGCGCATTACCTGCAAAGCCGGGCGATTTTGCTGGCCAAAAACTCGGGCAGCAGCCCGTTTGACGAGTGCCTGTCAGGCGTGTGGTGGCGCCTTGCCGAGATGATCGCGGCGCGCGACCTGGATGCGCCGCTGCCACAAAGCTGTCACAGCACCACCATCGAGCTGCGCGGCGAAGCCCAGGTGCAGCACGCGCTGGCAGAGCAAGATGCCGCTGCGATTGCCAACTTTTTGCGCGGCCTGGGCGTGCTGCGCGATGCGCCAGCAGCACCCGTGCCGACGCCCGCCTGCCAGGCCACACCTTTGGCTGGGTCAGAAACTTTGTATGCCACTACGCCTGGCATGGTGGTGTTTGCGGCCCAGCCGGGCGATAGCCTGAAAGCGGGCGATCTGGTGGCTGAAGTGATAGACCCGATGGCCCATCGCAGTGAGCGTGTATGCGCCGGTGTGGATGGCGTGCTCTACGCCCGCATACGTGACCGCTATGTCACAGCAGGTTGCGAATTGGCCAAAATTGCAGGCGCCGTGCCTTTTAAAACCGGCGAATTGCTGGGCGCCTGACCCACACCAAAAACGCCGTCTCCCACTTCATTCCCAGCCCCTATGAACGCCGTTACCCGCAAACTGCAAATCGAAGATATTCACAAGCGCTTTGGCAGCAACGAGGTGCTGCGCGGCGTGTCGCTGTCGGCGGATGCGGGCGATGTGATTGCCATCATCGGCAGCTCGGGCTCGGGCAAAAGCACGCTGCTGCGCTGCATCAATATGCTGGAGCGGCCCAACGCCGGGCGCATTACCGTGGCGGGCGAAGCGCTGGCGCTAGTGCCGGACAAGAACGGCGAACTCAGGGCGCAGGACCCCAAACAATTGCAGCGCCTGCGCACCAAGCTGGCCATGGTGTTTCAGCATTTCAATTTATGGGCGCATATGACGGTGCTGCAAAACATCATCGAAGCACCAGTACATGTGCTGGGCATCAGCCGCGCGCAAGCGGTGGAGACGGCGCGCAAATATTTGCAGCGTGTGGACCTGCATGGCATGGAAGACCGCTACCCCTCGCATCTGAGCGGGGGCCAGCAGCAGCGCGTGGCGATTGCTCGGGCGCTGGCGGTGGAGCCCGAAGTCATGCTGTTTGACGAACCCACCAGCGCGCTGGACCCGGAACTGGTGACCGAAGTGTTACGCGTAATGCAAACCCTGGCGCAGGAAGGCCGCACTATGGTCGTGGTGACCCATGAAATGGGCTTTGCCCGCGAAGTGGCGAACCAACTGATCTTTTTGCATAAAGGGCAAATCGAGGAACAAGGCCTGCCGCGTGAGGTATTGGCAAACCCGAAAAGCGAGCGGCTGGCGCAGTTTTTGTCGGGTAGTTTGAAATAAGTGCCCTGGCCACCCCCAGCGGCTACGCGGCGGGCGCTAAATGAACCTTGCTATACTCTGCGGCTTACAAGAACGCGGTCTCGGCGGCCACATTGTTAGTATGCACAGGGCGTTGCTTGTTGATAACCGATCATATTCCTCGATAGCTCAGTCGGTAGAGCGCCGGACTGTTAAGTCCGTAGAAATACAAAAATACCCTTTTTTAATATTAAAAATACCTTGTAAATCAAGTATTTACAGGGTCTTTTTTACGTATATTATCAATTACACGGTTATTACACGAATAGTCCGTAGTTCTCTCATAATGTGGAAAGTTGCAATATGCAACAAATTGAGTGAACCGAATGAAAACTTTCGCACCTGCTAACGCGGCCCAGCGGAGTCGAACTTTTCACTTTGAGCGTCCGTTGACAACGC
>CAMBNY010000046.1 GCA_945869165.1 Comamonas sp. lk
ATGCAGACAAAGGGAATGGCTGAATTTATGACGCCGACCAGAAGGACTTTTTTCCAGTGCAGCGCAAAGTCCGATCGGTGTCCGCGCATCAGCATCAAGGGCAGCAGTACGGCGCTGGCAATGATGACGCGCAGCGCGGCGGTGACTACCGGCCCAAAGCCCAGCAGGCTCAAGCGCGTGAATAAAAAAGAGGCGCCCCAAATAGCTGCCAGGGCAATGAAATCAGGCACCCAGCGTGGTGGGCGCGCGTCGCTAGGAGGGAAATTCAAATCGCACTTTCGAGTTGCAAAAGGGCGATCTTACGTGGCAGGCCTCCGGCATAACCGGTCAGTTGGCCCTTGCTACCGATAACCCGGTGACAGGGCACCACAATACTCAAGGGATTGCGGCCGATAGCGCCACCGACTGCGCGCATGGCAGCTGGTTTACCGATGGCCTGCGCAATAGCAGCGTAGCTGCTGGTTGTACCTGGTGCTATCGCAGTTAACTGGCGCCACACCGCTTGTTGGAAGTCAGTGCCGATGCTGTAATCCAGCGGCAAGGAAAAGAAATAGCCTTGCTGCAAAAAGTAGGCGCCCAATTGCGCGCGCGCCATGTCGTGCACCGGATGCGTGGTGACTGTTTTAAACGTACCCAGAGCGGGGAAGTGGTCTTGTCCCTCAAACCACAGGCCCAGCAGTGCGTGCGCATTGGCAAGCAAGTGAATTGTGCCAAGCGGACTTTGGTAAGTCGATCGCACGGCGTGGGGATCAAAGGGTTTCATGGTGCTCAGTGGATTGCGATAAATTTCGAAGTATCTAGGCCAACGTGCGGCCCCTAGCCGCCGCGCTGTGCCAAGCCCGGATGGTGGCGTAACTGCGCCAGGGCCGCCAGGCTTGCGATGCGGCTTGGGCCAAGGCTTTGGCACGCGGTGCATGCGCCAGGCCCAGCGCTTTGTGCAAGGCCACATCGCCCATAGGAAACGCGTCGGGCCAGCGCAGCGCCCGCATCGCGATATATTGCGCCGTCCAGGGCCCGATACCCTCAATCGATTGCAGGTGCTCCAGCGTAGGTTCCAGCGGCGCGCCTGGTGCGAGCTGCAGCCCATCCCGCGTGATGGCCCGCGCCACGCCAATAATTGCGGCCTGTCGTTGCCGCACCAGCCCGATCGCACCCAATGCACAGGCCGGTAGGTCGGCGATCAAGGCAGCCTCTGGAAAATAGTGGCTGATACCTTGCACAGGCATGCCAGCCTGCGCTGCCACGGAAGTTCCGAAGGCCGCCACCAGGCGCGCGCACAGCGTGCGGGCTGCAGCGACCGTGATTTGTTGGCCCACAATGGCGCGTACTGCCAGCTCGAAGCCATCGACCGTACCGGGCAGACGCATGCCCTCGGTGCCCGGAAAATCCGATGCCAACAAGGCCTCATAGGCCAGGGGATCAGCATCTAGGTCCAACAAATGGCGGCATAGGGCCTGTACCTCCAGCAAGGCCGGACTCAGCGAGGCGCTCAGTTGCAAGTGCACCGTCGCGCTAACGGGCGCAAAGCGCGCCACCATCCAACCTTCAAGGCGCTGCGTCCCATGGCCCACATGCAAGCTGCGGGCATAGCGCAGCTGTGCTAGGTCCACCACTTCCAGGCCGGGTATTGCACGCTGATGTAAAAAACCGATGAGATGGTGCGCATCCAGTGGCGGTCGATAAGCTAATGGGACACTTAAACCAGCGGCCTGCCGACCGCCGTCGCTTTGGGCCGATGCATCCCCATTGGTGAAGGTCCTGCGCATGGAGCCGGGTGTGCGCCGGTAGTGTTTGGCAAACACCGCGTTAAAGCGGCGGACGCTGCCAAAGCCGCTGCGCGTTGCTACCTCGCGCATGGGCCACTGTGTATCGGTGAGCCACTGTTTGGCCTGCAATAGTCGGCGCGTTTGCAGGTATTGCAGCGGCGCGATATGCAGGTGCTCCTCAAAAAGGCGACGCAAATGGCGCTCGCTCACGCCCAGGTGTGCCGCCCAACTTTGCACGGTCCATTGCACCGCCACCTCGCCCTTGGCCGCGTCCAGTAACTGTAATGCCTGGCGCACCAGCACGGCACTGGCGTCCTGTATGGACCAGTGATAGAGGCCTGGCGCTGCGGGCGCCAGCTCGGGCCTGCACCGCAAACAAGGACGGAAACCGGCTGCCTCGGCTTGCGCCGGGAGGGCAAAAAACCGGCAGTTTTTTTGCAGCGGGATGCGCACTTTGCAGACCGGACGGCAGTAAATGCCGGTAGAGCGTACGCCGGTAAAAAAATGGCCGTCAAAGCGGGCGTCGCGCGCTTGCAATACGCGGTAACAGGCCACAGCGTCTAGCGATAGGCCGGTGGCTGCGGGAGGCGTTGGGGGCGGCTGCGCTGGCATGGGGTGATGATACGCAGGCACGGCGCCGCACCTAGTCAAAATCGGACATCACTCTTTTGGACGGCCGCCCTTCGCTTTGCAAAACCGCCCCTTCTACAATGCAGCGCACTTCGCACGAGCGCGCGAAGACCCAGCGCACCCCACCTACTTCAGCACGGCCAGGCTATGCAACTTTCTCCCAGTATTTTTAAAGCCTATGACATCCGGGGTATCGTACCCTCGACGGTCAACGCGGACATGGCCCGGGCGCTAGGTCGTGCATTTGGCACGGTGGCTATGCGCCAGGGCGAACGTACGGTCGCCGTCGGGCGCGACGGGCGCCTCAGCGGGCCGATGCTGGCCGGTGCCTTGATGCAGGGTTTGCAGGATGCGGGCGTGCAGGTGATCGACATCGGAGCGGCCACCACGCCCATGTTGTACTTTGCCGCCGCCACCTTGTGCAAGAGCGGTATTCAGGTGACTGGCAGCCACAATCCGCGCGATTACAACGGCTTCAAAATGGTGCTGGGCAGCAAGGCGATTTACGGTGAAGAAATCCAGTCCCTGCGCCGCATCATGGAAGACGAAAGCTGGACCTTGCAAGCCGGTGGCGGCTGCACCCAGGCCGATGTGCTGCCAGCCTACCGCGCGCGCATCGTGGGTGACATTCGGTTGGCGCGCCCGCTCAAAATCGTGGTTGATTCGGGCAATGGCATCGCAGGGGCGAGTGCGCCAGGCATTTTGCGGGCCATCGGCTGCGAGGTGACGGAGTTGTACAGCGAGGTCGATGGCAATTTCCCCAACCACCACCCGGACCCGAGCAAGCCCGAAAACCTGCGCGACCTGATCGCCGCCTTGCAGGCCGGGGATGCTGAGCTAGGCCTGGCCTTTGATGGCGACGGCGACCGCCTGGGCATCGTCACCCGCGATGGCAGCAATATCTATCCCGACCGTCAAATGATGCTGTTTGCGCAAGATGTGCTCGCGCGCGTACCCGGCGGCACGATTGTGTTCGACGTGAAATGCTCGCAGCGCTTAGGCCCGGCGATCACCGCAGCAGGCGGTGTGCCGCTCATGTTCAAAACCGGCCATTCCCTGATCAAAGCCAAAATGCGCGAGATCGACTCGCCCCTGGGTGGCGAAATGAGTGGGCACATCTTTTTCAAAGAGCGCTGGTTCGGCTTTGACGACGGAACCTACGCGGGCTGCCGATTGCTCGAGATTGTCAGCCGCGTCGCCGATTCCAATGCTTTGTTGCACGCTTTGCCCACCAGCTTTTCCACCCCGGAGCTGAATGTGCCTTGCAAGGAAGGCGAGCCGCATGCCGTTGTGGAGCAATTGATCGCAGCCGCGGACTTTGCCGCCCCGGCGGTGTGCACCACCATCGACGGGATACGCGTGGATTGGCCCGATGGTTTTGGTTTGGTGCGCGCCTCCAACACTACGCCGGTGCTGGTGCTGCGCTTTGAAGGCCACGATGCGGCAGCGCTTGCACGCATTGAAGGCGCGATGATGGCGCTGCTTCGCAGCGTCAAGCCCGATGCGCACTTTGAAGCAGCAGCGCACTAAGGCTTGCGGCCAGGCCCTCATCCATTGCCCATGCGCATTCTGATCGTCAAGCTTTCTTCTTTGGGCGATGTCATTCAGACCATGGCGGTAGTGCCGGATCTGTTAGCGGCTTTCCCAGATGCACAAATCGATTGGGTGGTGGAAGAAGCCTTTGCCCCCTTAGTGGCGCGGGTGCGCGGACTGCGTGCCGTTTTGCCGATTGCGCAAAGGCGCTGGCGCAAGTCTTATTTCAGTGCAGCCACACGTGCGCAGCGTGGCCTGTTTTATGCCCGCTTGCGACAGGATGCGTATGACGCGGTCGTCGATTTTCAGGGTTTGATCAAATCGGCCTGGGTGGCGCGCGCGGCCCGCCTGCGGCCAGGTGGCTTTAGTGCCACCTACGCCAATGGCAGCGATGCCTGCTCTTACGAGTGGCCTGTGCGCCACTTGCTGATGCGCAATTTGCCCATGCCCCAGCGCATCCACGCGGTTGCGCGTTACCGCTTGTTGGCGGCCCAGGCCTTGGGCTACAGCGAACAGTCGATGCTGCAGGCGCCAGCCCGTTACGAATGGGATCTGGAGGTACTGCCCCCGCAAATACCTGGCAGGCCCGAGGTCGTGCTGGCACATGGCACCACGCGCAGGGATAACGAGTGGCCAGACGCCTATTGGATGGAGTTGGCGCAGAAATTCATAGCCGCTGGCTTTTCGGTAGGTCTGCCGCACGCGGGTGCCCGTGAGCTGGACCGGGTGCAGGCGCTCGCGCATAGGCTGGGTCCTTTGGCCCATGTCTGGCCGGCGCAAAGTCTCGATACGCTCGCCTGCCGCATGGCCGCAAGTGCCGGGGTGATTGGCGTCGATTCCGGCCTGAGTCATTTGGCCGTGGCGCTGGATTTGCCGCATGTACAAATCTTCAGCCAGGACCGTGCCTGGCGTGCGGGGCCGGTGGGGCGCGACTACCAGCGTATCGCCGGTGGCGCGCAAGCGCCCGACGTAAACCAGGTATGGGACGCGTGGCAAATAGCACTGGCGGCATCCCACCCTGGCAGGGCTCTGGCATGAGTAATTCAGGAGATAAAGGATCTTGGGCGACGCTGCGGCTTCAGCGCCTTGCCCTTGCGGTTTACAGCGGCGTGATGGTCTTGTTGCAAGTAGCGCTGCGCTGGAAGTTGCGCCGGCGCGCGCACAGCGAGCCGGCCTACGCACAGCATGTGCAGGAGCGTTTCGGGGATTACGGCGCTATGCCACCGGGGGCAGGACCGCTCTTGTGGGTGCATGCCGTTTCCTTGGGCGAGACGCGCGCGGTCGCTCCCTTGATTGCTTTGCTGCGGGCCCAGTGGCCGGGCTTGCGCCTTTTGCTTACGCACGGAACGGCTACTGGGCGCGAAGCGGGACAGGAGCTGTTGCAAGCCGGCGATATTCAAGTCTGGCAACCTTGGGATACGCCAGCGGCCACGCGCCGCTTTGTGCAGCATTTCCAGCCCCGGCTTGGCCTGTTGCTGGAGACGGAAATTTGGCCCAATTGGATTGCGGCCTGTGCACAGGCTGGCGTGCCAGTGTGTTTAATCAACGCCCGCTTGAGTGCGCAATCGCTGCGCCGCGCGCAAAGTCTGCGTTGGCTGGCAGAGCCTGCTTTTGCCCGGCTGCGCGGTGTCTGGCCGCAAGACGCGGAGCAGGCTACGCGTTTTCGGGCGCTGGGCGTCAGGCCGCATGCGCCCACCGGCAACCTCAAGTTCGATATGGAGCCTGATTTGGCACTATGGGAGCAAGGCCAAAGTGCGCGTCAGGGCCAGCTACTACCGGTGCTGATGCTTGCGGTCAGCCGGGAAGGGGAAGAGCAGATGTGGATTGACGCATTGCGCGCTTTACGTGCCGGCGGCCATGTGCTGGCGAGCGCAGGCGTGCAATGGTTGATCGTGCCGCGCCATCCGCAACGTTTTGATGCCGTGGCGGCTTTACTGGAAGCCGCTGGTCTAACCGTGGCGCGCCGCTCGACCGATGGTGCCGTTTTTTCGCCCGCTGATGTGTGGCTAGGCGACACCTTGGGTGAGATGCCCTTTTATTACGGTTTGGCAGACGCTGCTTTGCTGGGCGGGAGTTTTGCGCCGCTGGGTGGGCAAAACCTCATTGAAGCGGCCGCCTGCCGCTGCCCCATCGTTATGGGCCCGCATACTTTCAATTTTGCACAAGCTGCGGCGCTGGCGCAGGAAGCAGGGGCGGCCTTGCGCAGGCCCGATATGTTGTCTGCACTGCAATGCGCTTTGCAATGGGTAGAAGACCCGGCACAACTCGAGGCCGCCAGCAGTGCCGCTTGGGCATTTGCGCAAACCCACCGGGGCGCTGCCCGGCGCATAAGCTTGGCTTTGGGCCCTTTGTGGCAGGGCAATGTCTGACTGGAAAGTGCCTCGCGCCTACCGCAGCAAGTCGTTGATGGCGTTGAGATCTTCGGCTTTCAAAATGCCGCTGGCCTGGCGCAGTTTGAGGCTACCCATCAAGACGTCATAGCGGGCTTTGGAAAGTTTTGCTTTGGTATCGTACAACTGGCTTTGCGAGTTCAGAACGTCAATATTGATGCGTACACCGACCTGGTACCCCAACTTGTTGGCATCGAGCGCGCTTTGGCTGGAGATGGCCGCCGCTTCGTAAGCGCGCACCTGCCCCAGCGCTGAGCTGACGCCCAAAAATGCGCTGCGCGTGGCCTGGACCACATTGCGCTGCGCGGTTTCAAGATCGGCACGCGACTTATCCTCTAGCGAGAGCGTTTCCTTGATACGGTTTTGGATGGAGTAACCGGCAAAAAGCGGTAGTTTTATGCTAAACCCAACGGTGTAAGCGTTGTTGTTGGTCGCTGGGTTCCCCCCCTCACCGTTGCTCGTGGTCGTCTGGTATTGTCCGACCAGATCGACCGTGGGCAAATTCGCTGCATTCGCTTTTTGGGTGTCCAGACGCGCAACTTCTAGTGCGAGCTTTAATTGACGCAGCGCCGGGTGTTCTGTTTGGCCTAAAGCGAGCCATTCATTGACATCCACCGGCGTGAAGTCGTCAAGGTTGAACTTGGCCGCCACGGACATTGGTTTGACATCGGGTTTACCGGCCAATTGCGCTAAGGCGAGCGTCTTTACGCGCAAGTCATTTTCTGCAGCGATTTCCTGCGCCAGCACCAGGTCAAAGCGCGCCTGTGCTTCGCGTGCGTCGGTGATGGTGGATGTACCCACCTCGAAATTGCGCTTGGCAAAAGCCAGTTGCTCTTGAACCGCAACTTTTTGCGCCTTGACGTACTCTAGGCTGTCGGTCACCGTGAGCACGTCAAAGTAAGCTTGGCAAAGCCGCAAGATCAAATCTTGCTCGGCTGCCGCCAAGGCGTTGGTGGCAGAAGCAATGGATTTTCGGCTTTGTAAATAAGTGGCTTGATCGGCCGGACGGTACAAACCCTGTGTCGCACTGAGTGTCATTGCGTTATTACTAAAGCCGCGATCCTGGGTAACCAATCCGCTGTTCCACCTCGCTTCAGCGTCGACCCGGGGAAGCAAAAGGGCCAGGCTTTGATCCGCTTTGTAGGTATTGGCCTCCTTTTGCGCCTTGGCCGCCTGAAAATTGGCGTCGTAGTCGCGCGCGGCTGCGTATAAGTCGACCAAGCTTTGCGCGTAGACGCCCGTACCGAGCCCCAGGCTAATCAATAGAGGTAGAACGCGCTTGCGAAGGGTGGAAAATTGTCTTTTCATAAGCATTTGCTCCATCGTGGTGGGGATTTTTCGGTTGGCCATTGCGCGCGCATGAGCATGTATCAGTAGCGTGCAATGGATGAATCTTTGTCTATGGACCAGGCGTCGATACCGCCGTCGATGTTAACGACTTGCTCGAAGCCGTTGCTGGCCAGAAAGCGCGCCACCTGCATGCTGCGCACACCATGATGGCAGAGACAGGCAATGGGTTGATCAGGATCGAGTTCCGTCAGTCGCGCGGGCACCGAGCCCATCGGCATAGCAATGACTCGAAAGCCTTGCCCGTCCCCTTGACCTAAGTTGGCCAAAGCGAGCTCATGCGGTTCGCGTACGTCCAGCACCAAAGGTGCGTCCAATGGATTGGAATGGCGTACCGCTTGCAGCCAAGCGGGAAAGTCGGCGGGGCGTACCTGAGCAATCATGGGTTTTCTTGGGCGCTCAAAAATGGAATTGGGAGTGTTCGGTAAATCCATGCAAACGCGGTGCGTTGGCATCCCAGGGGGTAGTACTGCTGAAGGCACTTTCGCTGACGCGGGTGAAAAGCTGGGCCGACATAATGGGTTCATCCCCCACAATGGCCATTAATCGGCCGCCGATTTCCAGTAAATCGAGCAAGTGCTGGGGTACGGCCGGCACGGACCCACTGAGCACAATGGCGTGAAAACGGCCCGTGTCTCGCAGGGCTTTCGAGCCATCGGCCTGGCGTACCTCTGCATTGTGGATACCCATTTGGTGAAGTCTGGCCGCTGCGCTATCTGCCAGTTCGGCCACACATTCCAAGCTCAGCACGCTGTGCGCTTGGTGCGCCAGCAGGGCCGCCACATAGCCCGAGCCGGTGCCAATTTCCAGCGCCCGTTCATGTTTCTGTACCTGCAGGTCCTGCAACATACGGGCCTCCATACGTGGCGCCAACATGCATTGGCCGTGGCCCAAGGGGATTTCTATATCGGCGAAGGCCAAGGCCTGGTGGGCCAGCGGAACAAATTCCTCGCGGCGCACCTCGGACAGCAGGGTCAGCACCTCGGCATCGAGCACATTCCAAGGCCTGATTTGCTGCTCGATCATATTGAAACGGGCTTGGGCAGGGTTGGCAAGGTTCATAGCAATTCTTTCGAGAGCGCAATTCAGACGGGGTCAATTTTACCGGCGGGTTCTGACGGCGCCGGTAAAGCAGGGGCGGGCAGGCCGAACAAACGGCGCATCCATTGACCTAGGTCGTCCAAATAGCAATACACCACCGGTACCACCACCAGCGTCAGCAGCGACGAGGTAATCACCCCGCCGATCACTGCCTGGCCCATGGGCGCGCGCATTTCCGAGCCTTCGGAGAGCGCAAACGCCAGCGGCACCATGCCAAAAATCATGGCCAGCGTAGTCATCAAAATCGGGCGCAGCCGCACTTTGGCGGCCATGAGCAATGCGGCGTTACGCTCCAAGCCAGGTAGGGGCTGGCCTTGTGCGTCCGTGCCGCCCTCGCGCGCCCGAATGGCAAAGTCCACCAGCAAAATCGCGTTTTTGGTGACCAGGCCCATGAGCATCAGTACCCCGATGATGGAGAACATGGACAGCGTCGAGCGAAAAGCCATCAGCGCCAGCACCACGCCGATCAGCGTCAAAGGCAAGGCTGTCATCAGCGCCAGCGGTTGCAAAAAGCTTTTGAACTGGCTGGCCAGAATCATGTAAATAAACACAATGCCCAGCGCCAATGCGGACACCGCGTAGCCGAAAGAGTCCGCCATGTCTTTGGTCGAGCCGCTGAACTGCGTGCTATAGCCTGGCGGCATGGTAATGCCGTCCATGACTCTTTTGATGTCCTTGGATACTTCGCCCGCCGAGCGCCCGCTCACGTTGGCGTTGATGGACACCTCGCGCTGCAAGTCGCGCCGGTTGATCTGGTTGGAGGTGTGTGTCTCCACCAGTTTCGCGACTTGGTTGAGTCGCACGATGCGGCCCGAGCCATCGGCATTGCTGCCCATCACAAGAGGCATACGTTCCAGGTCAGTGGCGCTGTCGCGCGCTGCCGGATTGAGTCGCACGTTCACGTCATAGGTTTGGTCGTCACTGGCGCGCCAGTTGCCCACGGTTTGTCCGGCTACCAGGGTGCGCAGGCTGTTGCCGATCTGGGCCAGGCTCAGGCCCAAGTCGGAAGCGGCCTCGCGGTTGACTTGCAATTCCAGCGTCGGCTTATTGGGCTTCATGCTGGAGTCCAGGTCCACCAGGCCGGGGATGTCGCGCAGCTTGGGCAAGGCGCTCTGGGCGATGCGCTCCAAGGTCTGGATATCGCTGCCCAAAAGAGAAAACGTGATTTGCTTGCTACCGCCTACTGAGTCAAATAAGCCAATATGCGTGACGGTAATGCCTGGCACATGGGCCAAGCGTTCGCGCAAGATGGTGGATATCTCTTCAATGCCGCGCTTGCGCGCCTTGCGATCGACCATGCGGATGTAAATATTGGCGTACATCTTGCCCTGCGCATTGCCGGTGTTGATAGTGGTCAATGTGTAACGCACTTCTGGGAATTCGCGCACGATGGCTTCGACCTGCTTGGCGCGCGCCTCGGTCACTTCCAGCGAGGAGCCTACCGGGGTATAAAAGTTGACGGTTGTTTCCGAAAAATCCGACTTGGGTACAAACTCAGTACCCAGCAGTGGCACCATGAATACGCTACTGATAAAGATACCCAGCGCCAGCAACACCGTGGTCAGTTTGTGGCCCAGTGCCCAGCGCAAAATACCTTGGTACACATCGGCCAGGTAATTCGTGCCGCGATCAAACCAGCCGGTCACGCGGCCAATGGTTTTGTCATACCAATTGGCAGGTCCACTGTGTTTGCCATGGTTTTGAACGCTGGGGTCATGCCATACGCTGGAAAGCATCGGGTCTAGCGTGAAGCTGACGAACATAGAGATCAGCACCGCCACCACAATGGTGAGGCCGAATTCATGAAAGAACTTGCCGATGATGCCGGCCATAAAACCAATCGGTAAAAACACTGCCACGATAGACAGCGTGGTAGCCAGCACCGCCAACCCAATTTCTTGCGTGCCGTCCATGGCAGCTTGAAACGGTGTCTTGCCCATTTGGATATGGCGCACGATGTTTTCGCGCACCACAATGGCATCGTCAATCAGCAAACCCACGCACAAACTGAGCGCCATCATGCTGATCATGTTGATGGTAAAGCCCAGCATATACATGAACAAAAACGTGCCAATCAGGGCGATGGGCAGCGTCAGGCCGGTGATGATGGTCGAGCGCCATGAATTGAGAAACAAAAACACAATCAAAACCGTGAGTACCGCGCCTTCAATCAGCGTGCGATTCACGTTGTCCACCGACACGCGGATTTGCCGTGAGCCATCGGCAATCGTTTCCAAGCGGATGCCAGCAGGTAACTGCTTGCGCACTTCAGCCAAGGTCTTTTCCAGGCCATCGACGACGGCAATCGTGTTGTCGTCCTGGGATTTTTGTACCGATAACAGCAAGGTCCGCTGTCCGTTGTAAAGGGCCAGGTTTTCCACTTCCTGCGCACCGTCTTTGAGTTGTGCGATTTGGCTCACGCGCACCGGCGCCCCATTTTTTCGAGCGACGATGATGTTGCCAAAATCCTCAGGCCGTTGTACACGCCCCGAGACTTGAATCACCCGCTCTTGTTCCAGCGAGCGGATGCTGCCCAGGGGCAGGTCTTGGTTGTCATTACGCACAGCGCTTACGACCTGGTCGGGCGTAATGCCGAAGGCTTCCATGGCCTGCGGGTTGAGGTAGATATTGATCTCGCGCTTGGTGCCGCCCACTACGGTGGCCGAGCCCACGCCGGGCACGTTTTCCAGGCGTTTTTTAAACACCTGCTCGGCCCAGTTGCTTAGCTCTACGGCGCTAAGCGCAGGACCTTTGCCGTCGGGCAAGACAGCCACCGACCAAATGGCTTTGGCCGACGGGTCAAAGCGCAGCACGCGCGGCTCTTTTACCTCGGCGCGCAGCAACGGTTTGACAGAGGCTACTTTCTCGCGCACATCGTCGGCCGATTTACGTCCATCCATGGTCAGGTCAAAGCTGATGATGACCACCGATTGGCCCTCGTAGCTACGCGAGGTCATTGAGCTGATGCCGGCAATCGCGTTGACTGCCTCTTCTATTTTTTTAGAAACTTCGCTTTCCACAATCTCGGGGGCTGCGCCGGGGTAGTCGGTAATGACGACTACGGTGGGGAAGTCGATGCTAGGAAACTGATCGACCTTGAGCCGCTGCATAGAAAACAGGCCTAACACCACTAAGGCGACCATCATCATCGTGGCCAGCACTGGGTTGTGCAGGCTGATACGCGTAAACCACATAGATTAATTGCCCGCTGGCTTGACGCTGACAGGGGTTCCTGCCAGTAGCGTACCGACGTTACCTGTGAGTGCCCGGGTACCCGGTGGCAGCCCAATAATTTCCACCATGGCTTGGCCCTTGACATCGCCAATGAAGCCGGTGACCACCGGTTGGTGCTCCACCTTGTCACCCACAATGATTTGCACATACGTAACCGGCTTATCCGTGCGCACCGCAGTGATGGGTAAGGCCGTGCTGGTCCGGCTGCCCAAGGACAAGCCACCTTGTACAAACAGACCTTGGCGCAGCAGCGGATGCGTAGCCAATGCGAGGTAGACCACGACGGCGCGGCTACCTGCACTGGTGTTAGGGTTGACGCGCACCACTTTGGCCGTGACGCTTTGGTCGCTGCCCTCCATGGCGATTTGTGCGCTTTGACCGAGGCGCACGCGCGATGCGTCTTCGGCGCTCAGGCTGGCCTCCAACTCCATTTGTCCTAAATCTACGATTTCGACAAGGCGTGCATCCACGGCCACACGCTCGCCGTTTTGCGCTAGGCGCTGCGAAACCTGTCCGGTAATCGGCGCACGCATGACCGCATCGTCCAGTGCCTTTTGCAAGACTTCCGCCCCTGACTGAGCGGCCTGGTAGCTGGCCTGACTGGCCACTAAATTGGAAGCTGAAATCTCCAGGGCGGTTTTGGAAATAAAGCCTTGGTCTACCAGCGAGCGATTGTTGTCATAGGTGCGTTGGGCGATATCCACTTGCGCCTTGGCCGATTGGGCTTGTTGTTGCGCCTGACGCAAGCGCGCCTGGTATTCGGTGTTGTCGACGCGTGCGATGACCTGACCGGCTTTCACATAGTCGCCCTCGCGCACCAGAAAATCCTGCAATTCACCAGCTACCCGGGCTTTGACAAAGGCTGAATGGATTGCCTTTACCGGACCGGAAATGGGAAGTACCTGTTCCAAAGTGGCCGTCTCAACGGTGACGATGTCTGTGCTGCTCAGGGCTACCAAGGGTGGAGCTTTGGCCATGCCATCGGATACAGATCCAGGCAACGTGGTCCCGTTCGCTGGGGCCTCGTTGGGGCTGGCCGGCTTCTGGCGGGTACGCTGCCATTGGAACGCTCCCAAAGCCACCGCCAGGGCCACGGCGAGCACCATCCAAATTAATTTCGTTTTCATAGTCACTTCAGTTGTCGATGGGTAGGGCTTATGTTTGGCGCACCAGCATCCCGCCCAGATAGGCGTCCAAGAGCGTTTCCAGGTAGGCCTGGGCTGATGGGGGGCCGTCCTGCGGGCTACGCAAACCCGGCGCATGGTGCCATAAAGCGAGAAAAATCATGGAAGACAGAAGGGTATAGGGCCCATATGTCGGGTCGATGGCACGAAATTCACCACGGGCAAGGCCGCGCGCCAGCAAGCGGGCGATCAGGCCGCGGGCCGGGTCGATGACCTCAGTGCGGTAAAAGTTGGCCAATTCCGGGAAATGCTTGCCCTCGCTGAGCATCAACTTGGCGATGCCGGTGCTGCCGTTGGCGTGTGAGTGCTGCCACCAGGCATGCACCATCGTGCGCATCAACTCGGGGGTCGGGCCTTCGAAGGTATCCACGGCCACCTGAAATTGCGATAACTGGCCCACAATGGTGTCGCGTACGACGGCCTTGAATAATTCCTCTTTGCTGGCGAAATACAAAAATAGCGTCCCCTTGGACACACCGGCCCGACTGGCGATGTCTTCCACCTTGGCGGCGCCAAAACCTTGGTCGACAAAAACATGCAAGGCCGCCTCCAGCAACTCGCCAGGGCGCGCGTGTTTGCGTCGCTCTCGCTTGGGCGGTACGGCGATGGGTGTTGAAACAGGGGATTCGTGGGGCGACATTTTTAATGACCGAGGAGTTATTAGTGTATCCGATGCCTTTGACTTGCCTGTCATCTTGTCAAGCGCATCCCTTATTTCTCCGGTTGCGAAAGCGGCTGCATGGTTTACCAGGTCACCACACAATCCGCTTATGCTCACTCCTTTTTACAGCCCGAAACAGGAGATCGTTGTATGTCCATTGTCACGCAATCGCTGGTTCTGGGGGGTGGTTGCTTTTGGTGTACTGAATCGGTGTTTTTACAGGTGCGCGGCGTCACGCAAGTGGAGTCTGGCTATAGCAACGGCCAAGCGGCCAACCCCACCTACGAGATGGTCTGCACCGGAACCAGCGGACACAATGAAGTGGTACGCCTAGCGTTCGACCCGGACACTATTAGCCTGGCGGAAATTCTCGAAATATTTTTCCTGATTCACGACCCGACCACGCTCAATCGCCAAGGGCACGACGTGGGCACCCAGTACCGCAGCGGCATTTACTGCACCTCGCCGGAGCAATTCCAAGCGGCGCAGGCTTTCGTTCAGTCGCTTCAGGCGTCCGGCGATTTTGAAAAGCCCCTCGTCACGGAGGTACTGATGCTGTCCAACTACGCCCCTGCCGAGGAATACCACCAGAACTTTTTTGCCAAAAACCCAGGCCAGGGCTATTGCCTGGCGGTGGCTGCGCCCAAGGTGGCCAAGTTCCGCAAAACCTTTGCCCGCCTAGCTAAGCCCTGAGTGTGGCCTTCCATTGCCACGCTATGAGCAGGCATACCTTGATGTATGGCGCCGCGCCACGCTCAATTCGCGGTAGGTGCCCACGGCCTGCGTGCCGACGAAGTTCTCCATGATTCAAAGTCGGCAATTGCAATTCGCCTATGGCGCAGGCCAGCGCCTGGTATTTCCCGATGTGGCGGTGGCGCAGGGGTCCGTGCTTCTACTGAGCGGGCCTTCGGGCAGCGGCAAATCCACCTGGTTGGCCTTGCTGGCCGCACTGGTCCAACCCCAACAAGGCAGCCTCACGGTGGCGGGGCAGGACTTGGGCACCTTGGCCCGCCGCAGCGCCGATGCCTGGCGCGCGCGCCAGATCGGTTTTCTACCGCAGAAACTGCACTTAAGCGCTGCCTTGACGGTACAACACAACCTAGAGTTAGCTTTTTGGGCCGCAGGCATGCCCGTGGATGCGCAGCGGGTGCAGCAGGTCTTGGCGCAGCTGGGCGTGGCCGATTTAGCGCAGCGTCTTCCCTCGCAACTGTCCGGCGGCCAAGCGCAGCGCGTAGCTTTGGCGCGCGCGGTCTTGATGCAGCCCCGCCTCATCTTGGCAGACGAGCCCACCGCCAGCTTGGATGACGCTGCGGCGCAAGACGCAGTGCAATTGCTGGTGCAAGCCGCAGTGCAATATGGCGCCACCTTGGTTATCGCCACGCATGATGCACGCGTCGCGCAGGCACTGGCGTCCTGCATGGAAGAGCCGCCCATCTTGTTGCACTTAGCGCCTGCATTACCCCCCAAAGGATCTGGCACCGCGCAGGGGAGCGCGTGGGCATGATCACCTTGGCCTACGCTTGGCGCTATGTGTGGGCGCGCCCAATGGCTGCACTGCTCAACGTGCTGCTTTTGAGTTTGGGTTTGGGATCGATCACTTTCTTGTTGCTGGTATCGCACCATGTGGAGCGCGCTTTTGACCGTGACCTGGCCGGTATCGATGCCGTGGTCGGCGCCAAGGGCAGTCCTATGCAATTGATTTTGTCGGGCGTGTTGCACCTGGATGTGCCGCCGGGCAACGTGCCTTTAGCAGCGGTCAATGCCCTTAAAAAAAATCCGCTGGTGGCAGAAATTATTCCCATCAGCCTGGGCGACAACTTGCAGGGTTACCGCATTGTTGGCACGTCGCCAGCCTACCTACGGCACTACCAAGCCGTGATGGCCCAAGGTCGCGTTTGGGATGCTCCTATGCAAGTGGTGCTGGGCGCCACCGTGGCGCGTACTTTAGGTTTGCAATTGGGGCAACAATTTGCGGGCTCGCACGGTTTGGGCGCTGGCGGCCATGCCCATGGTGAGCAGGCCTATGCCGTAGTGGGCGTACTCGCAGCGCAGGGGGGCGTGATAGACCGCCTCATCATCACCGACACGGCTTCGGTTTGGAAAGTGCATGAAAGCGCGCAAGGAGTGGACGAAGAAGACCGCCAGGCGCTGGAAGATGATCGTGAAGTCACCATGGCACTGGTGCGCTACACCAGCCCTTTGGCGGCTGTGACTTTCCCGCGTTGGGTGAATACCACGACCGACATGCAAGCAGCGGCACCGGCCCTGGAAGTAACCCGCCTTTTGCATATGCTGGGCTTGGGCACGGATGTATTGCGTGCCTTTGCCGGCATGCTGTTGGTCACGGCGGGCCTGAGTGTGTTTATCGCTTTGTGGAATGCGGTGCGTGAGCGCCAGGGCGACTTGGCCTTGCTGCGTATGTTGGGCGCACCGGCCAGTCGCATCAGTGTTTTGTTAATGACCGAAGCGCTCTGGCTGGCGCTACTGTCTGCGCTATGCGGTTTGGCCTTAGGGCAGGCTTTTATTCTGGGCTTGGGCTGGGTGCTGGGTTTGCAAAGCCAGTTAATGGCCACCGGTTTGTTATGGCCTAATACCCTGTGGGTGGTGCCTGCGCTGGCGGCGCTGGTGGCCCTGTGCGCTGCAGTGCTGCCGGTGTGGCAAGCCTACCGCAGCGATGTTTTGCAATTACTTCAATCCAAGGGATAAACCATGAAAAAATTAGTGCTGAGTACGCTGGCTTTATGCTGCATGATGGCTTTTGCTGCGGATAAACACGGCGACAAAGAACGCCAGGAAGATATCGCCCGCCACCGTGCGATGGCAGTGGCCCACGAGGGCGCGGCCAAATGTTTGGAGGCCGGCAAAAAGGAAGAGGTTTGCGAAGCGGAGCTAAAAGCCGCATGCAAAGGTCTGGCGATAGGCAAAATGTGCGGCATGAAGCACCAGCATTAAGGTTTTTTTAGATTTGGCGGTGTGGGCTTTGCTCAAGGAGTTGTTATGTATAGGGTGGTTTTGAAGCGATCTGTATGTGCTGCTTGCGTCGCCTGGGTGGTAATGATGTCCGTGGGCGCCGCGCATGCGCAATCGCCGCCCGCAAGCGGCGCATCGACCCCAAGCGCACCTACCCAGGCTTTACCCGTGCCTATGGGAACGGGTGCGGGGGAGCATGGGGCGAACAGCCCGTTTGCACCTTTGCAGCCGCGTGCCGATGTGCTGCCTTGGTCGGTTCTGACCGATGTGAAAACGAAAACGGTGAAGAACCGTATCCTGCCTGTATTTGGCGCCGCGCAACAAGGTTTGAACCAGAAAACCCAGCGTATCCAAGGCTTCATGATGCCGCTGGACCCCGGCGAAAAGCAGCGCCATTTTTTGATCAGTTCGGTGCCATTAACGTGTTCTTTTTGCTTGCCTGGCGGGCCGGAGAGCATGGTGGAGGTGACGACCAAAACTCCGGTGCGCTATTCCATGGAGCCGGTGGTGGTGGAGGGAAAATTCGCGGTGCTGGCCGACGATCCCTATGGCATGTACTACCGCATGACGGACGCGATAGCGGTTAAATAAAACCTTTTGTGAAATAGGCCTGACCGTAGCTTTTTGCTTAGCGCCCGGTCATTGCACTACGCGCATTTTCCCCTCAGTGCCTTAGCGCTTAAACCAAGCGCTAAACGAGCGCCAAAGGCGCAACACGCGCAACGCCTTGAGGCCCCAAGCGCGGGTTTTTCCAAATAACAGGCTGCCAGCGCCCAATGCCCACAGTGCATTGCGTGGCATCGCTTGGTGTATCCATTGCATGCCGTGTTGCACTTGCGCCAGTGGCGCCAGCACCGCAGCAGTTTGGTGCCGCGCACGTTGGCGCAGCAGGGCACTTTGGGCGCGCAGCGCGTTTTGGCGCTCCAGCAATTGCGCATCGCGCGAGGGACTCGGGGCCACCATGGTCGCCTAGTCCTTCGCTCGGTCGCGCTGTAGTTCGGCCAAGCTGTGTTCAAACAGGCCCGAGGGTGCGCTGAGTTTTTGCTTGGCACGGAGCAGCAAATACGCTGCGCCCCCGCCATACAACAAGGCCAGCGTGCATGCGGCCCCTAGGCGGTAGCTGTCCCAAAAAATCAGCAAAACCAGCACGCTGACCATTACCAATCCCAGCGCCAGGCATACGATGGCAACAGCAGCCAACACCAAGGCCGAGAACACACGCCGCTTTTCCTGTTCCAGCTCGGTGCCCAGAAGCTCCAGCCTGACGTGCAGGGTTTCCAGCAGCGTAGCGAACAACTGGCGCACGCTGCCCAGGAATCCGGCGCCTGGTAATTCGCTCATGGTTGCAAATGCTCAGCGGCGGCTAATCAGCAAACCGATGACCAAGCCCGCCGCAGCGGCGATCCCTAGCGACTTCCAAGGGTGGTCCTGCACATAGGCCTCTGTCGCTTGGGCGGCTTCTTTGGTGCTTTGGATGGCGGCTTCTTTGAAGTCATGCAGCTCCTGTGTGGCCCGCTGCAAGCGCTCCTGTACGCGGGCGCGCACCTGGGCGGCTTCGTCGCCCACTTCATGGGCCGTCATACGCAGCAAGGCTTCGGCGTCTTTGATGGTGAGTTCAATATCCTGCATGACGCGGGCTCTTTGGGCTGCACTTTCGGTACTCATTGGGTCCTTCTTTCTAAGCAATCGGTAAGGCACTTAATGTAAGCCTAAGCGTTTGCAGCGGTATTGATACGCGTCAACTAATCGCTGCCTCGACTTCGGTACGCCGCTGATAGTTAAGGCGGGGCTTGTACTGAGCGCACCGGCGACTACCCATGCAATTGTCTCCATGCGCGCAGCCAAGCCAATCCTTGCGATGTGCCGCCGGCCACCGCGCCACGTGCGGGCCGGTATTCGCAGCCTATCCAGCCCTCCCAGCCGCATTGCGCGGACACGGCGTCGATGACTTCACATAGAAAGTCGTAATTCAATTCACCCATCGAAGGCTCCTGGCGCTCGGGGACGCCTGCGATTTGTATGTGGCCGACGCGGCCCGTGGGCAGATAGTGGCGGATCTTGCTGGCCACATCGCCTTCCATGACCTGGCAGTGGTAGAGGTCGAACTGCACTTTGACATTGGGCGCGCCTAGTCGCTGCACGATGTGGTGCGCCGCCTCCTGATGGTTCAGAAAATAGCCGGGCATGTCGCGGGTGTTGATGGGCTCTATCAGCACATCCACGGCTGCAGCATGTGCAGCCTCAGCAGCCCAATGCAAATTCGCTTCGTAGGTTTTTTGCAGCACTTGCAGATCGGCAGTACCCTGTGCAATACCGGCCATCACGTGCACGCGCGGGCAGGACAGGGTTGTGGCGTAGTCCAAGGCCTTGATAAAGCCCTCGCGAAACTCGGCTTCGCGTCCAGGCAGGCAGGCCAGGCCGCGCTCGCCCGCGTCCCAATCGCCCGGCGGGGCGTTAAACAGCACTTGCTGCAAGCCATGGTCTTGCAAGCGCTGTTGCAGTTCTTGGGCCTTAAATGCGTAAGGGAACAAATATTCCACTGCGTTAAAACCGTCTTGCGCGGCAGCGGCGAAGCGGTCCAGAAATGCATGCTCGTTGTAGAGCATGGAAAGATTCGCGGCAAAACGGGGCATGTGGGATGCGGTTTCAGTGATGAGAATTCAGGTGCGAGACGTCAGAGGTGCGGCCTATGCAAAGGGTGGCTGTTTTGCCTCTCAGGGCGCCAGGCGTTCGCGAACCCAAGGACCGCCAAGGCCATCGGCAATGCGGTATTGCAGCCGGTCATGCAAGCGACTTTTACGCCCCTGCCAGAACTGCCAGTTGTCAGGCCGCAGGCGGTAGCCGCCCCAATGCGGCGGGCGGGGCGGTTGCAGCAAAAACTGCGCGGCGTATTTGGCTGCGTTGGCGACCAGCACACCGCGTCCGCTAATCACTTGGCTTTGCGGCGACGCCCAGGCGCCGATGCGTGAATCGAGAGGGCGGCTGGCAAAGTAAGCGTCGGCGTCGGCGTCGCTGACTTTTTCCACCCGGCCTTCGATGCGCACCACGCGCTCCAACTCCACCCAATGAAATTGCAGCGCGGCAAATGGGTTGCCGGCTAGTTCCTTGCCCTTGCGGCTTTCAAAATTGGTGTACCAGACAATGCCTTGTGCGTCGTAGCCTTTGATTAGCACCACCCGTGTCGAAGGCCGCAAGTCGCTGCCCACGGTGGCCAGCGTCATGGCGTTGGGCTCGGGTACTTCGGCGGCAATGGCCTCTTTAAGCCACTGGTCAAACTGTGTCAGCGGGTCTGCATGCGAGGCGCTTTCGTCTAGCTCGGCGCGCTCGTAGCTTTTGCGTAAATCGGCGATGGAGGTCATGGTGGCAGTATAAGGAGGGGCTTCTGACTCACTTTTCTTTGCTTCGCCAAAGAAAAGTAAGCAAAAGAAAGGCGAGCCAAAGGCCGTGCCCCTACGGGGTGCCTTGCGCTACTCGCGCCGTCCGGGGTCGTGCGCAAACTCGCTTCGCTCAAACAAGCGCCCGCCCTGATCCGGTCGCCGCTGCGTTGCTCAGCACGGCCAATGGCAAAAGGGCCCCGCGTGTGCTCGTTCGCTGCGCTCACATTGCACACGCTTGTTGGCGCATAGCGCGCGCCATCGCGGTCGCTCCCGCCACAGCAACCAAAACCATAGCCGTACCCACAGCCGCAGCCGCAGCCGCAGCCGCGCCAAGCCCCAATCCACCAAGCCCCAATCCATTAACTACGACCGCATCGTTCCCCAATCGGGGCCAACAAACCCGCACCGCAAGCTCTCGAACCAACACCGGCATCCGGCCCAAAAAAACCAAATTGGCTGTTAAGGCTCCCCTTCACCCCGGCGGGGGTGAAGGGGCGGGGGGGAAGCGGGGGACAAAAAGCGGGGGACAAGACAACGGAGGACAAGCACAGCCCCGCAGGAAAAAACTTTGGTAACTCTGCGGTAATTTTTTACCCAATTAGAGAAAAAATCTGCGTTACCATCGGTCATGTAATTTTGTTACATAACCTTGTTACATCATCCGCTATGCCCCTCCATCCCCGTATCCAATCCGTCACCGACAGCATCATCGCCCGCAGCGCGCCCACACGCAGTGCTTACCTGGCCCAGGTCGATGCTATGTCCCAGCGGCCACCCGGTGCGCAGCGCATGGGTTGCGCCAATGTGGCGCATGCCTTTGCCGCCATGGAGCCCGCCGACAAGCGCCGCGCCAGTGCCCTGGACAAGGTGCAAGTGGTGGGCCAGCGGGCGCCCAATATCGCCATCATCAACGCCTACAACGACATGCTCTCGGCCCACGCGCCTTTGCAGCATTACCCTGACATCATCAAGCACGAGGCCCGCCAGTGGGGCGCGACCGCGCAGGTCGCCGGGGGCGTGCCCGCGATGTGCGATGGCGTGACCCAGGGCACGGCTGGCATGGAACTGAGCCTGTTCTCGCGCGATGCGATTGCTATGGCCACCGCCGTGTCGCTCAGCCACGATATGTTCGACTGCGCGCTGATGCTGGGCGTGTGCGACAAGATTGTTCCCGGCCTTCTTATCGGCGCTTTGCACTTTGGCCATTTGCCCACGGTGTTTGTGCCTGCGGGGCCCATGACTTCGGGCTTGCCCAATAAAGACAAAGCCAAGGTGCGTGAACAAGCCGCGTTGGGGCTGGTGGGCCGCGCGGAGCTGCTGCAAGCCGAGTCTGCCGCCTACCATGGCGAAGGTACCTGCACCTTTTACGGTACCGCCAATAGCAACCAAATGCTGCTCGAAGCCATGGGCTTGCATGTGCCGGGTACCGCATTTGTGAACCCCGGTGCTAGCTTGCGCGAGCAACTAACCCGCGAGGCTGCGCGTACCGTACTCGGTCACAGCCAGAGTGCTGTTGGCGAGACCGCTTGCCCGCCAATTGGCCGCGTGGTCGATGAGCGCTGCATCGTCAACGCCATGGTCGCTTTGCTCGCCACCGGTGGCTCTACCAACCATTTAATTCACTGGGTGGCCGTGGCCCGTGCGGCGGGTATCGTGATCGACTGGGACGATTTTTCTGCGCTGTCCGATGTCGTGCCCACGCTCACCCGCGTCTACCCCAATGGCAGCGCCGATGTGAACCAATTCCAAGCCGCTGGTGGCCCCGGTTTTGTGATCCGCGAACTGCTGGACGCAGGTTTGCTGCATGCCGATGTGCTGACGGTGCGGCCCGGCGGTTTGCGCGAATTTACCCTTATTGCCCAAGCGGATACCCAGGGCGCACTGGCCTGGCGCGAGGCAGGTGCCAGTGGCGACTTGTCGGTGGTGCGGCCTGCTTCCGATCCATTTAGTGCCAGCGGCGGTCTCAAACTTTTGCAAGGCAAGCTGGGGCGCAGTGTGATGAAAGTGTCGTCGGTACCCGAAGAGCGTCATATCGTGCAAGCCCCGTGTCGCGTGTTTGCCTCGCAAGAAGCATTGCAGCTAGCTTTTAAGGCGGGCGAGCTAGACCGCGACATCGTATGCGTGGTGCGCTGGCAAGGCCCGCAGGCCAATGGCATGCCCGAGTTGCACAAGCTCACGCCTCCGCTTGCCATTTTGCAAAACAAAGGCTTTGAAGTGGCCTTGGTGACCGACGGACGCATGAGCGGCGCATCAGGCAATGTGCCCGCCGCCATCCATGTGTCGCCCGAGGCTGCCGCCGGTGGTCCCTTGGCCAAGGTGAAGGATGGGGACATCATCCGCGTGGACGCGGTGAGTGGCAGCTTAGAAGTTTTGGTGGACGCCGCACAATGGGAAGCGCGGCCTACCGCCACCATGCCCGCCGCGCTGCAAGCAGGCAATGGCATCGGCATGGGCCGCGAACTCTTTGCCGGTATGCGGCGCAATGCACTGGCGGCCGAGCAGGGCGCTTGCAGCTGGCTTTAATTTTTTACGGGATACGAATATGACGCAAGCCCCTTTGACTTCCTTGCAAGTGATGCAAGACGCGCCGGTGATTCCGGTCATTGTGCTCAATGATGTGGCCCATGCGGTGCCCATGGCGCGCGCCTTGGTGGAAGGCGGCATACGCATGCTGGAAGTGACGCTGCGCACCCCCCAAGCCCTGGCGTGCATCGAGGCGATTGTCAAAGCCGTGCCGCAAGCGGTGGTCGGTGCGGGTACTTTGCGTTCCAAAGCCGATGCGCAGGCAGCAGCGAATGCGGGCGCGCGCTTTGCCGTCAGCCCCGGCTACACCAGCGCGCTGGGCGCTGCTTGCCGCGATTTGGGCTTACCACTGTTACCCGGCGTGGCTACCGGCGGTGAAATCATGGCGGCGCAAGAAGATGGTTTTAGTGCACTTAAATTTTTCCCGGCCCTGCAAGCGGGCGGTAGCGCCATGCTCAAGGCCTGGAGCGGCCCTTTCTTTGACGTGAAGTTTTGCCCCACCGGCGGCATCAGTCTGCAAAACGCCCGCGACTTTTTGGCTTTACCTAATGTGCTGTGCGTAGGCGGCTCGTGGCTGGTGCCCGCTGATGCGTTGGCGCAAGGCGACTGGGCGCGCATCACCACGCTGGCGCGGGAGGCGGTGGGGCTTCGGATGTAAGAGCTTGGTTGCCGGGCTTCTTGCTCCTTTGCCGGGGGCGGCACGTAGCACGTATGGGACAGGTGAAGCTGCCCTCCATGCAATCAAATACTGATTGCATGTATTGGTTTGATTGATATACTTGCAAGCATGAACAGCAAGCAGTCCAAGACACTTAAGTCCTTGTTTGCAAAGCCAGTGGCAAGCAATATCAAATTTTCAGATATCGAGGCACTGATCATTGGCTTGGGTGGTGAAGTGCGAGAAGGAGACGGATCACGGGTGGCACTGCTGCTCCATGGCGGCGTGAAGCACGCCCACCGGCCCCATCCAAGCAAAGAGGCCAAGCAATACCAGATCAAGGAGATACAAGAATGGCTCACAGCAATAGGGGTAAAAGTTTGAGCAGCATGAATTACAAAGGCTACACCGCCCGCATTGAGTTTTCTGAAACAGACGGCGTTTTTTGGGGCAAGGTGCTCGGCCTTGCACCTAGCACCAGCATCAGCTTTGAGGGAGAAACGGTGGCGCAGTTGACGCAAGACTTCCACAACGCGGTTGATTTCTACAT
>CAMBNY010000047.1 GCA_945869165.1 Comamonas sp. lk
CAGCCTTATTTGTTTCAAGCTTCAACAATTTAGACCGTAAATACTATATGCTCCGGCTGCATTGGCCTAAGAGGAGTTTGGATGAAAATCGTTTGCATCGGTGGCGGCCCTTCGGGCTTGTACTTTGCGTTACTCATGAAAAAGCTGGGCGCCCACCACGACATCACCGTGGTCGAGCGCAACAAGCCCTATGACACTTTTGGCTGGGGCGTGGTGTTTTCCGACCAGACCATGGGCTATATGCAGCAATGGGACCGCGAATCCGCCGCCGAAGTGAAGCAGGCCTTCAACCACTGGGACGACATCGAGCTGCATTTCAAAGGCCGGGTCATCAGCTCCGGCGGCCATGGCTTTGTGGGCATAGGGCGCAAAAAACTGCTCAATATTTTGCAAGCGCGCTGCGAGGCCCTGGGCGTCAAACTCTTGTTCGAGCAGGATGTGGATTCGGACCTGGACTTTCCCGACGCCGACCTCATCATCGCCAGCGACGGCTTTAACTCGAAGGTGCGTTCGCGACTGCCCGAAGTATTTCAGCCCGATATCGTCACCCGGCCCAACCGCTACATTTGGCTGGGCACACGCAAGCTCTACGACGCCTTTACCTTTTTGTTCGAGAAAACCGAGCACGGCTGGCTGCAAGCGCATATTTACAAGTTTGACGAAAACACCTCCACCTTTATCGTGGAGTGCCCGGAAGAAGTGTGGCGCGCCCATGGCCTCGATAAAGCCGATCAAGCCGAGTCCATCGCCTTTTGCGAAAAGGTATTTGCCGCCAATTTACAAGGCGAAAAGCTGATGACCAATGCCCGCCATTTGCGCGGCTCTGCTTGGTTGAATTTCCAGCGCATCACCTGCAAAAACTGGTCGCACTTCAATGGCAACAGCCATGTAGTGCTGATGGGCGACGCGGTCCATACCGCCCACTTTGCCATTGGCTCGGGCACCAAACTGGCCTTGGAAGACGCGATCGAGCTGGTACGCCAGTTCACCCAGCATGGCGACACGCCGGCCCATATCCCCGAAGTGCTGGCGCATTACCAAAAGCTGCGCGCCGTGGATGTCATTCGTATTCAAAACGCGGCTTGGAACGCCATGGAATGGTTCGAGGTCTGCGGCCAGCGCTACTGCGACCAGATGGAGCCTGAGCAATTTATGTATTCCATGCTCACGCGCAGCCAGCGTATCAGCCACGAAAACCTGCGCTTGCGCGATGCGGGCTGGCTGGAGGGCTATGAACGCTGGTTTGCCGGACGCGCTGATATTCATGACGGGCGCCCACCCATGTTCACGCCCTTTAGCCTGCGCTCTGTCACCCTCAAAAACCGCGTGGTGGTCTCTCCCATGGCGCAGTACCAGTGCGTGGATGGCCGGGCGGCGGATTACCACCTTGTTCACTTGGGCGCACGCGCCATGGGTGGCGCGGCCATGGTCATGGCCGAGATGACTTGCACCAGCCCGGATGCGCGCATCACCCCCGGCTGCCCCGGCTTGTGGACCGACCAGCAAATGGATGACTGGCGCCGCATTGTCGATTGGGTGCATGGCAACACCGATGCCAAAATTGCGCTGCAAATTGGCCACGCCGGTGCCAAAGCCTCTACCTGCGTGCCCTGGCAGGGCGCTGGCATGGACCAGCCCTTGCCCGAAGGCAATTGGCCGCTGATCGCCGCGTCGGCAAAGCCCTATCTGGACAAAGGGCCGGTGCCCCGCGCTATGGACCGCGCCGACATGGACCGGATCAAAGCCGACTTTGTAGCCTCCACGCTGCGCGCGGCGCAAGCGGGCTTTGACTGGTTGGAGTTGCACTGCGCGCACGGGTATTTGCTATCGGGCTTTATCTCGCCCTTGACCAACCTGCGCACCGACGACTACGGCGGCACGCTGGCCAATCGCTTGCGCTACCCGCTGGAAGTCTTTGCCGCAGTACGCGCAGCGTGGCCCGATCATTTACCCATGTCGGTGCGTATTTCAGCGCACGATTGGGTGGAGGGCGGCATCACGCCAGCGGACGCGGTGCAGATCGCGCAAGCCTTTAAAGCAGCAGGCGCGGACATGATCGATTGCTCCAGCGGGCAGGTCAGCCCGCACCAAAAGCCCACCTATGGGCGCATGTACCAAACACCGTTTGCCGACCGCATCCGCCAGGAGGCGCGCATTGCCACCATGGCCGTGGGTGCGATCAGCGAAGCCGATCATGTCAATAGCGTGATCGCTGCGGGTCGTGCGGACTTGTGTGCGGTGGCAAGACCGCATTTAGCCAATCCGGCCTGGACGCTTACCGAGGCCGCACGCATTGGCTACACCGGCGTGGCATGGCCCCAATCGTACGTATCGGGCAAGCCGCAACTCGAAGCCGGTTTCGCCCGTGAACGCGCGCTTCAAGCTCAGGCCCAAAGCGCTGCCAGCGAGGAGCGCGCTTCGTGAATGCGCGCCAAAACACGGATATGGAGCAGCGCGCGCATGCGGACCACCATGCCTCGCTGCGCTTGTGGCTGCGAATGCTCTCGTGCACTACGCGGATAGAAGACACCATACGCCAGCGCCTGCGCGAGCAGTTTGGAATCACGCTTCCGCGTTTTGACTTGATGGCCCAGCTCGAACGCGAGCCCGCAGGCCTGGCCATGGGCGAGGTCTCGCGCCGCATGATGGTGACCGGCGGCAACGTCACCACCATCGTGGACCAACTGGAGCGCGAACAACTGGTGCAGCGCCTGACAGTACCCGGCGACCGGCGCTCCTACAGACTGACCCTGACCGAGGCCGGGCACAACACCTTTGCCACCATGGCCCAAGCACACCAAGCCTGGGTACGCGAACTCTTGTCCCCGTTAAGCGCCAAAGAGCAAAGCCAACTCGCCGCGCTTTTAGGCACCCTCAAAACCGCCAACCCCCGCCCCATGCGCAGCAGCGCCCGCAAGGAGAAACCATGAGCACCAAATACCTTCCCGGTCAGCCCCAGAAATTGCCCGGCCACAACCATGTGTTGCACAACTACCAGGCGCAGCATTTCAAGTTCAGCGTACTGGACCATGTAGCCACCATCAGCCTCAACCGACCCGAGCGCAAAAACCCGCTGTCCTTTGATTCGTATGCCGAATTGCGCGACTTGTTTCGCGCACTGGTCTATGCGCCCGATGTGCATGCTGTAGTGCTGACCGGCGAGGGCGGCAACTTTTGCTCGGGCGGGGATGTGCATGAAATCATCGGCCCGCTCACCAAGCTGGACATGCCCGGCTTGCTGACCTTTACCCGCATGACCGGCGATCTGGTCAAAGCCATGCGCGCCTGCCCGCAGCCCATCGTCGCCGCTATTGACGGCATCTGCGCCGGGGCCGGTGCTTTGCTGGCGCTGGCGTCCGACATGCGCTTTGGCACGGCCCGCAGCAAAACCTATTTTTTGTTTAACAAAGTGGGACTTGCCGGTTGCGATATGGGCGCCTGCGCCTTGCTTCCGCGCATGATCGGCCAGGGCCGTGCCAGTGAGTTGCTCTTTACCGGGCGTGGCCTGGGTGGCGAAGAGGCCGAACGCTGGGGTTTTTACAACCGCGTGTGCGCGCCTGAAGAGCTGCATGCGCAAGCCTTGGCCATGGCTGCGCAACTGGCCAGCGGCCCGACGTTTGCCAACGGCATGACCAAAAAAATGTTGCAGCAGGAATGGAATATGGGCGTGGACGAGGCCATCGAAGCCGAAGCCCAGGCCCAGGCTATCTGCATGGCCACCAATGATTTCCACCGCGCCTACCATGCCTTTGTAGCCAAGCAAACACCCGTGTTTGAAGGGGACTGATATGCAAGCCGATCCGCACAGCCAAATGCACTGGCCTTTCTTTGAGGACGGCCATCGCAGCTTCAAAACCGCGCTTAATACCTGGTGCGCCTCGCATTTGCAAGACGCCACGCACGACGAATCTCGCGCCGCGGTGGATGCCCGCTGCATCACGCTGGTAAGCCGCATAGGGCAGGGCGGCTGGCTGGCGCATGCAGTAGCAGGTAGCGCGCACGGCGGTGCTGCTGAGCAGATCGACACGCGCCGCCTGTGCCTGCTGCGCGAGACCCTGGCCTACCACGAAGGCCTGGCCGACTTTGCCTTGGCCATGCAAGGCCTGGGCAGTGGCGCTATCAGCTTAATGGGCACGCCAGAGCAACAAGCCAAGTACTTGCCGCGTGTGGTGCGCGGTGAAAGCCTGGCTGCATTTGCGCTGAGCGAACCCGATGCCGGGTCCGACGTCGCGGCTATGCAGTGCAGCGCCACGGTGGTAGAGGGCGGCTACGAACTCAATGGCCGTAAGACTTGGATTTCTAATGGCGGCATCGCCGGTTTTTATGTGGTGTTTGCCCGCACCGGCGAAGCACCGGGAGCGCGCGGTATTTCGGCTTTTATCGTGGACGCCGACACGCCCGGTTTGGTGATCGAAGAGCGCATTGATGTGATGGCGCCGCACCCTTTGGCCACCTTGCGTTTTGATGCCCTGCGCCTGCCCGAAAGTGCGCGTATTGGCAAGGCTGGCGAAGGTTTTAAAGTGGCAATGGCCACGCTCGATGTGTTCCGCACCTCAGTGGCTGCGGCGTCCTTGGGCTTTGCGCGCCGGGCGCTGGACGCGTCCTTGGACTGGGCGCGCCAGCGCAAGATGTTTGGCCAGAGCTTGGCAGATTTCCAGATTACGCAATGCAAGCTGGCCGACATGGCCACCCAGCTGGATGCCGCCACCCTGCTGACCTACCGCGCCGCGTGGCTGCGCGACCAAGGCCAGCGCGTGACGCGCGAAGCGGCCATGGCCAAGATGAACGCCACCGAAAGCGCGCAAACCATCATCGACATGGCGGTGCAAATGCACGGCGGTATGGGCGTGAAAAAAGGCAGCATTGTCGAATCGCTGTACCGCGAAATTCGCGCCTTGCGTATCTACGAAGGTGCCACCGAAGTGCAGCAACTCATTATTGGCCGCGACCTGATCAAGGGGTAATTCGCATGCAAGACTGGAATGTTCTAGCGCCCAGCAGCCATAGCGATCACTTCGCCCGCGACCACTTGCCGCCACCAAAGGAATGGCCGGTGTTTCAGGCGGATAGGCCCGAGCTGCAGTACCCCGCCATCCTCAACTGCGGAGCCGAACTGGTGGACCGCCATGTGGCAGAGGGCAGGGGCGAGCGTATCGCCATTCGCGGTATGGCGCCGGTGCCTGCGGGCCCAGTAGAAATCGCCTGGACCTATGCGCAGCTGAGCGACCATTGCCATCGCATAGCCCAGGTGCTGACAAAGGACATGGGCTTGGTGCCGGGCAACCGGCTTTTGCTGCGCGGCGCGAATACGCCCATGATGGCCGCCTGCTTTTTGGCGGCTTTGCAAGCGGGCTTGGTCGTGGTGCCCACCATGCCCATGCTGCGCGCCACCGAGTTGGCCACCATCATCGCCAAAGCCCAGGTTAGCGCGGCTTTGTGTGATGCGGCGTTGTTAGAAGAATTGCAGTTTTGCCAAACGCCGGGCCATGCGCAATACCAGCCACTATTGCAGCAAATACTGGCTTTTCGCAGCGACGCGCCTGACGGTCTTGAGGCGCGTATGCAAGCGCATAGCGCTGCATGGACGCCACACCCCACCAGCCGCGACGATGTGTGCCTGATCGCCTTCACCAGCGGCACCACCGGCAAGCCCAAAGGCACTATGCATTTCCATCGCGATGTACTGGCCATGTGCGATTTGTTTCCGCGCCATGTGCTGCACATGAATTCGGATGACGTGGTCTGCGGCACGCCGCCCGTGGCCTTTACCTTTGGACTGGGCGGCCTGCTGGCTTTTCCCTTGCGCTTTGGTGCCAGCACCGTGCTGCTGGAGCGGCATACGCCCGAATCCTTGTTGCACACCATTGCCAAATACCGCGCCACGCAGTGCTACACCGCGCCCACCATGTACCGCCAAATGGCGGCGCTGGCGGGGGAGCACGACCTATCAAGCCTCAAGCACCCGGTCAGCGCGGGAGAGGCCTTGCCCGATGCCACGCGCCAGGCCTGGAAGCAGGCTACAGGTCTGCAAATCACCGACGGCATTGGCGGTACGGAAGTGATTCATATTTACATCGCTAGCGCAGGCAGCGATGTGCGCGATGGCAGCATCGGCAAAGTGGTGCCGGGCTACGAGGCGCAGGTAGTCGACGCGCACATGCAGCCGGTGCCGCCGGGCACGCCGGGTCGGCTCGCAGTGCGCGGTGCCACGGGTTGCCGCTATTTAGACGACCCGCGCCAGCGCGACTATGTGGTGGCAGGTTGGAACCTGCCTGGTGATACTTTTGTGATGGATGCCAACGGCTATTTCAGCTACTGCGCGCGCAATGACGACATGATTATTTCGGCCGGTTACAACATCGCCGGACCCGAGGTAGAAAGCGCCTTGTTGCTGCATGCGGCGGTGCTCGAATGTGCGGTGGTCGGCATGCCCGACGCTGAGCGCGGCCAAATCGTGCAGGCCTTTGTGGTGCTCAAACCGGGGCACAGCGGGGATGCAGAAATGGCCGTCACGCTGCAAGAGCATGTGAAGCACAGCATCGCGCCCTTTAAATATCCGCGCAAGCTGGAATTTGTTGCAAGCCTTCCGCGCACCGAAACCGGCAAATTGCAGCGCTTTAAGCTGCGCCAACTCCAAAGCTAGGACACCCCATGTTTCAAACCTTGCAACCGCCTGGCTGGCTTCCTGCTAAAGGCTATTCCAACGGCATCGTGGCTAGTGGCCGCACGGTATTTCTTGCCGGCATGATCGGCTGGAACGGCCAGTGCCAGTTCGAAAGCGACGACTTTGTGACCCAGTGCCGCCAGGCATTGCAGAATATCGTGGACACCCTGGCCTGCGCCCAAGCCGGGCCGCAGCATGTGGTGCGCATGACCTGGTACGTGACGGACAAACAGGAATACCTGCGCCGCGCCCGCGAGCTGGGCCGGGTGTACCAGGAAGTGATGGGTCGCCATTACCCGGTGATGACCTTGGTGCAAGTCGTGGCCCTGCTGGAAGACCGCGCGCAAGTAGAAATTGAAGCGACGGCGGTACTACCGGACTGAGCGGCTGAAGCCTAGCGCCGCGCTACCATTGGCGCTCACCAAGACTTACTGAAAGGTTTTGCGCTATGCCAGACGCCACCACGCGCGCCTCATTCCGTTTTTTTCACCGTCTGCGCGTGCGCTGGGCGGAGGTGGATTTGCAAAAAATCGTTTTCAATCCGCATTACCTGATGTACGTGGACACCGCACTGGCTGACTACTGGCGGGCGCTGGCCTTACCTTATGAACAGAGCTTGCGCGCCATGGGTGGCGATTTGTTTGTGCGCAAATCAACCCTGGAGTTTCATGCCTCTGCGGTGTATGACGATGTGCTGGACGTGGGTTTGCGCTGCGCGCGCGTCGGCAATAGTTCGCTGCAGTTGGTGAGCGGTATTTTCCGGGGCGAGGAATTGCTGGTAGGCGCTGAATTGGTCTATGTGTTTGCCGACCCGGTGGCCAAAGTGTCATTGACCGTGCCCCAGGTCCTGCGCGATTTGTTGACCCGCTTTGAAGAAGGCGAGTCGCCCGTACGTGCGGTACAGGGGAATTGGGAGAGCCTGCACGAGACGGTTATCAACCTGCGCCCCCCAGATCCGCAAGATGCTGGCGCCCAGCACTGCGTGCTTTACAACGCAATGAATGAAGCGATAGCTTGCGGACGCCTTGTGTCAGGCGCGGACCCGCAGGTGGGTGGTTTATTCGTGAGCCCCCTGCTGCGCGGCGCCGGTTGGTCGCGCGTGGTGCGCCAACATTTAGCTGCGATGCATGCCTAAATCAGTCGAAGCCGCAACCACCTCAGTTCGTCATCGCGCCAGCAACCACTTCAATTCGTCATCGCGCCAGCGGCTACCTCAGTGCGTCATCGCGAGGAGCGCAGCGACGTGGCGATCCATAGGTAGTTGATTTACAAGCCAAAGGATCTCGACGTAGTTGACAAAAAAAAGCGAAGTGGATTGCTTCACTTCGTTCGCAATGACGGATTTGGAATTTGGCCGCGCTTGCTTAGCGGGCCTAAATATCTTCAAGGAGCGCATAGGGCAGCGGCAGGGTTTCCAAGGCCGGGCCGTCAGCCTTGCCGGCGTGCAAGCCGCCACTGTCTGCCGCTTGGGTTTGCAGGCTGGCGATGCACAGCAAACGCCCATCGGGTGCGTAAGCAGTTTGCACCACTGTGCCGCAGGCCTGTTCAGCATCCATTGCCGAAAACACTTCCTGCCCGGCTGCCAAAACCGGGTCTGCTCCATTGGGCCATGCCACTAGCGTGCGCAAGATATAAGCACGGCGTTTGAGCGTGCCGCGAAACTGGCTGCGCGCCACGACTTCCTGGCCGGGGTAACACCCTTTTTTGAAATTTACGCCGCCCACGGATTCGAAGTTAAGCATTTGCGGCACAAAGGCTTCGAATACCGGCGCGCTGATCGTGGCAATGCCCGACAGCACTTCGCCCAAAGCCCAATCTGCGGCACTGCAAAGCGGCGCATGTGTTGGCGTGCTGTTGGCGACACCTATCCAGAGTTGGCGGCGGGTTTGATTCGCCGGGTACAGGCCAACAACATGCGCGCCCTCCATTTGCGCTGCAGTCCAAGGTGCGTTGTCCGGCAAGGCCATGCAGGCCGAACCCATCAAGCCCCAAAGTGCGTATTCGCTACTGGCGTCGTGCAGCTTGACTTTGGCGCGCAGCACAAACATGGATAGGCGCTTGAGCGTGGCGGTCAGCAGGTCGCGGCTGCAAACCAGCAGCAATTGTTCGCTCTGGCCGTGCAGGCCGATAAAGCTGGCCTGCATGCGGCCCTTGGCGCTGCAAAAAGCCGCCAGTCGCGCATGCTGCGCGTCCAGCAATAGAAAGTCGTTCGTCAGCTGGTTGTGGATGAAGCTGGCAGCGTCCGGGCCATTCAGGGCGATGATGCCCAAGTGATCTAAAGGCGCGGCGCCCGAGGCTAGGGTGTAGTCGGCGGCGGGCTGGCTAGAGGGCAAGTTGGGGGCGTGGGCAGAGGCGGGTGGGGCGGTCAACATGGGCGCAATTATGCGTGCCACCCCCAAACCCGCGTGCTGTGCCGGGCTAAGGCAGCTTGCAGCGCGCGCAATCCCACCTTACCCACGCAAACCAAGACGGCCAGGCCTCGTCCATAGGCCTGGGCTGGGTGATGGGCAAGGCGCTACCTTGGGCCTGGCCGTAGGGTCAGGGCCTAGTCCACAATCAAGCTACAGCGCGCCTTGATCTTGAGAAAGTCTGCGCGCTCGTTGCAGAGCTTGACCGCCAGCCGCGCGCCCTGTGCCGATGAGCGCACGTAAATAGAGCAACTCAAGGCCATTTTTAAACCATCGGTGCGGCTGTCAAAACCGGCGGCGCAGTGGCCGTACTTTCCCAAATTGGGCTGCTCGCGGGCATACAGCTCTTGCAAAGACCCAGGCAGTTGCGAGGGGGATATGGTGGGAAATTCCTCAGCGTTTGCAATCACCGGCAGCGCCGCGAAGACCAGACATGCGCTTGCAATAAAGCCCGTGGGATGACGCAGGCCTTGCCAAAGCAGACCGAAAAGGGGAGTAGGTCGCATAAAGTGCGTAGAGTGCATAAGGGCTATCCAAGTGGATTAAGGCCCCAGACCGATAGGCGCCGGAGCGTGCATAGTAATGCGGGTGAACAAACGGTCGTACAAAGGCTCGCGCGGGTATTTACCGGTGAGCGGGTTGCCTTGCACCGAAAACGCACTATTGAGTGACTTCCAATCACCATCGTCCAAAACCTGCAAGGCCTGGGCCAGCACCACGGTTTCTTCCAGTTGCATGTGCTGCAGGTAAAAATCTACATACGCTTTGAGCGCGATTTCAAAACGCTCTCGGCGCGAATCGCCCAGTAGCTCCCAAGCCAAAAGCAGGTGCTGCATTTCGCGCACTTTGGACTCGGCCACTGCATGCTCGTGGTTGAGCTGGCCCACCACTTCGCGCGCTGCAACAGAGCGCGCTGCCACTGTGGGAAACAGCAATTCACTTTCCTTGGTGTGGTGCAAGCGCTCGGGAAACTCGTCCATATAAAACAACATGGCGCGCATCACGTCAAAGAAGCGCTCGGGCTGGTCTTGTGGGCCGCGCTGTACCATCATCAGGCTCGAGCGCAACATGGCCGCTAGCGAGGCATGCTCTTCGTGGATGATGCGGATACTTGAATGCGTGGGCTTGGCTTGGGTTTCGGACATGCGCCGCACTGTCGCATGGCTCGCGCAGATAGGGCTTGACCTAGGTCAAAAAGCGTCTTTCAGCCGCAACTGCCCAGCCAGCCGCAGGCGCCGCAGTGTTCGCAACCGTCTTTTTTGATGACCGCACGGGCTCCGCATTCCGGGCATTTTTTGCCGCCCAAAGTGTGTGGACTGAGGCCAACATCTACTTGGTCTGCGCTCTTGTCCTGCATCTGGCCGCTTAAGCGCATGGCAATAATGTTTTCGATAGCAAAAGCGATAGCCGCCACTTCCGAGTCGTGCCACAGCGGCACTTGCGCACCATCATCGCGCGCAAAGCTGCCCAGGCGCACCGGCCCCCGGTCCCAGGCCACTTTGCGCATATCGCCCAAGGCGCGCTGCAAAAACCCACCGCGTGCCGCCAACGACAAAAGGCGCATGCTCGATGTCATCCATTGTTGCGATTCACCGCTTTGGCCCACCGGCATAAAGAACTCAATCGCCCGATCTGCCGCGCCCTGCGGCCCATGCACCGGCAGGAACGAGACGATCAGGTACAAAGTTTTGTGGCCCTCTTGCGTCCAGTATTCAATTTTTTCTGCGACCGCAGACAGCGCCCCTTTGGGGCGGCTTTCGATGACGCTGCGCATGGGGTCAGCATGGGGGTCCGGCCTTGCGATGTTCAGAGGTACGGCAAGCGGCAGTACGTCCAACACCGAGCCCAAAATCGCATTGGGGCGATAGGTGGCCAAGCCCTTGAGGCCGGCCTGCCAAGCTTGTAGGTACAAGTCGCGAAACTGCGCAAAGGGGTAGTCCACCGGCACGTTCACGGTCTTCGAAATCGCCGTGTCTATATAGGGCTGCACCGCCTGCATCATGGCAATGTGGTCCTGCGCAGGCATCTCCAAGGCGCAGACAAAGTAGTCGGGCAGATGGTCTACATCGCCCCCGAGGTGACGGTACAAGCGCCAGGCGTGGTCTTCTACGGCATAGTCCAGCGTGCTGCCATCTGCCAGGCGCTTTTTGCGCCGGTACATCCAGGAAAACGAGGGCTCTATGCCGTTGGACGCATTGTCCGCGAAGGCCAAGCTAACGGTACCGGTTGGTGCAATCGAGAGCAAATGGCTGTTGCGCATGCCGTGGGTGCAAATCGCCTCTTGTAAGTGCACTGGCAGGCGGCTGGCAAAGTTGCCTTCTTGAAAATACTGTCTGGCATCAAACAGTTCAAAAGGCCCGCGCTCGGCAGCCAGGGCGATGGATGCGGCATACGCGGCATCGCGCATTTGGCGCGCAATCTCGGCGGCCATGGCGCGACCGGCATCGCTGTCGTAACGCAGACAGAGCATGGCCAACGCGTTGCCCAAGCCGGTAAAGCCCACGCCAATACGGCGCTTGGCCATAGCCTCAGCTTGCTGCTGGGGCAGGGGCCAGAAGGTGAGGTCCAACACATTGTCCAAAGCGCGCACTTGCAGGGCCACCGCTTGGGTAAAGGCCTCGAAATCAAAAGCGGGGGTTCCCGTAAATCCGAAGGGATGGCGCACAAAACGCGGCAAGATCACCGGCCCCAAATCGCAGCAGCCATAGGGCGGGAGCGGTTGTTCGCCACAAGGGTTGGTGGCGCAAATCGTCTCCATGGCGCGCAAATTGTTATCACGCGCAATCGTGTCTAAAAACAAAATGCCGGGTTCGGCATAGTCGTAGGCCGATTGCATCACGCTGTCCCACAACTGCTGCGCGGCCAGCGAGGCATAAACCCACACACCATCTTCACGTTGGTGAGCGCCCTGGGCCAATAGTTCGTCGCCCGGCTTGGCGGCGTGCGCCAATTCCCAAGACTGTTGCGATTGCAAGGCGGCGATGAATGCATCGCTCACCGCCACCGAGACATTGAAATTGTTCCAGCGTCCGGGCGTGCGCTTGGCGGTGATGAATTCCAGCACGTCCGGATGGTCAATGCGCAGCACCGCCATTTGCGCGCCGCGTCGCGCACCGGCACTCTCCACCGTGGCGCAGGATTGGTCAAACACATTGATGTAACTGCACGGCCCGGAGGCTAGCGAGCCTGTGCCTTTGACATAGGCACCACGTGGCCGGATGCGCGAAAAATCATAGCCAACGCCACCGCCGCGCCGCATGGTTTCGGCCGATTCGCGCAAGGCTTCGTAAATGCCGGGGTAGCCTTGGTCGTCCATGCCTTGGATGCAATCGCCCACGGGCTGCACAAAGCAGTTAATCAAAGTCGCCTCCAGTCCCGCACCGGCCGAGCTCATGATGCGACCGGCACCGATGGCGCCGTCCATGAGGTTGGCTAAAAACAGGGCCGTGTAGCGTTCCTGCTCACCCGGCGCTTCCACCGAGGCCAAGGCGCGGGCCACGCGCGCATAGACATCTTGCGCCGAGCTTTCACCGGCCTTGAGGTATTTTTCCTGCAAGACATCGATGCTGATACTTTGCGCGGGCAATGCGCCAGGCGCCGCATCCAGACTGAAGGCGCTCATACCAACTCCCTCGTAAATGGCTGCGGCTCGATGGCGCCTAGCAGCCATTGCATTAACTCCGCCACCGAGCGGATTTGCGTGCCAAAGGGCAAGGCCCCGGCACCGCGAAAAAACAAGCCTTTTTGTGTATCGCCTTCAAAGGCACGGCCCAGTTGTTGGTCGATGCAAAACTGGCCGATGCTGGCATCCCCATCGCGCAGGCCGCAATGGGCCAAGCAGTCAAAAGACATATTGCATTTCTTTTTTTGGTGCGCCGCCGCTTGCAGCTTGGGCTCGATGCGCAGGTATTTATTGAGCCAAGGCGTGCGTACCGCACGCGCGGGCAGGCCTGACACACTCATGAACTCCACAATGTCTTTAGGTTGGGCGTTGGCCAGCACGCGCTTGAAGCCCTCGGCCGCGTCGCATTCGCGCGTGACTGCAAACGCGGTGCCCAGTTGCACCGCCGATGCGCCAAAGCCTTGCAGGCGCAAGATGTCTTCGCGCGTGGAAATACCACCAGCGGCAATGAGCGGGATTTTTCCTTCCAGACCCGCGCTTTTGAAATACGCCAGCACCTGCGGAATCGCCACATCAAAATCAAAGCGGCGGTCCTGTAAATCCGCCACCTTGGCAGCGCCCAGATGGCCGCCTGCTAGGCGCGGGTGCTCGATCACCACCGCGTCGGGCAATCGCCCACGCTTTTCCCATTTGCGCACTACCAGCTGCACGCCACGGGCATCTGACAAAATCGGTATCAAAGCGGTGCCCGGAAAGTCACGCGCCATATCGGGCAAGTCCAGCGGCAGACCGGCGCCCACCACCAGTGCGTCGGCGCCGCTCTCTAAGGCTTGTTGCACCAGGCCGCTGTATTGGCTCAGCGCCTTCATGATGTTGACGGCAACAGCGCCGCGACCGCCCGCAATGTGCTTGGCGCGGCGGATTTCCCGATCTAGCGCTAGCAGATTGGCTGCTTCTATGGTTTGCCGCGCATCGGGCTCTTTGTCCAGATGGCCGGTCTGGGCCATTAGGTCCGGGTGTAGACGGCGCAAATCCACCGAGGACACCGTACCTAGCGCCCCCGTCGCTGCCACAGCCCCCGCCAAACCGCCCGCCGAAATACCCACCCCCATGCCACCTTGCACCACGGGTAAGAGCGAACACCCGGCCAATTGCCAGTGCGTCAAGCCTGATTGCTTAACCATCGCGGTCAAATCGACCGCCCTTACCGCATCGGTGCACACCAGCGTATCCATCATGTCTGTTCCCCGCAGGACGAAAGTCCTTGGTCTGCAAGGCTAGTCCATCTTGGGTTCAAATCAGCGCGCTTGCCATTCGGTTTTAGCGATATGCATCCTGCGATTGATCTTGGTCAAGCAATGGTGCCAAGATCCATCCTTTATCATCGACTGGTTCTTTCATATGGGGCAGATGCAGCGTGCGTTTTTTCTTTTTCCGCTTACTCATCCCGCTGCTGTTGGTGCTGGGCGCTGCAAGCGCTTGGTGGCTTTGGTTTCCGATCACGCTGCCGCAGGCAGTAGCAGAGGTTTCGATTGAGCCAGGAACCAGCCCCAAGGAAGTGGCCGCCTTAGTGGCCAAGGCAGGCGTCCCCGTCAACGCCACACTGTTGTATCTTTGGTTCCGGCTCTCGGGGCAGTCAAGGCAAATCCGCGCGGGCAGCTACGAGTGGAGCGGGCAAGTCAGTCCCCGGCAGATTTTGCAAAAACTGGTGCGTGGCGACGAGTCCTCGGGCAGTGTGACGCTGGTGGAGGGCTGGAATATCCGCCAAGTGCGCGAGGCCTTGCGCAAAGCTGATCGATTAAAGCCCGACACCGCCCAACTGAGCGACGCCCAGCTCATGCAAGCCCTGGAGCGGCCGGGCCTGCACCCTGAAGGACGCTTTTTCCCCGATACCTATACCTACTCCAAAGGATCTACCGATCTGGCGGTATTGCGCCGTGCTATGCGGGCGATGGATAGGCACTTGGAGGCTGCGTGGGCGCAACGCAATCCCAAAATTCCTTTGAAAATGCCAGAGCAAGCCTTGATCCTGGCCAGTATTGTGGAAAAGGAAACCGGCTTGCTCAGCGATCAGGGCCAGATTTCGGCCGTGTTCCATAACCGGCTGGTTTTGGGCATGCGGCTGCAGACCGATCCCACAGTCATTTACGGCATGGGCACTCGCTTTGACGGCAATATCCGAAGGTCCGATTTAACGACCGACACGCCATACAACACCTACACCCGCGAAGGCCTGCCGCCCACACCGATTTCTATGCCTGGTAGAGCGGCGCTGCATGCAGCTTTGCACCCGGCAGCGTCCAAAGCCCTGTTTTTTGTGGCCCGCGGCGATGGCAGCAGCGAATTTAGCGCGACACTGGAAGAGCACAATCGCGCGGTCAATAAATACCAGCGCGGCCCCTAGCAGCTTTCGGCCACCTACCCAGCAATGCAACACAGCGCAGGACTTTTTATCAGCTTTGAAGGCATCGATGGCGCTGGCAAGTCCACGCATATCGAGGCCGTAGCGCAGGCTTTTGAATCCCAGGGCCACAGCGTGACGCGTACCCGCGAGCCCGGCGGCACGCCACTGGCCGAAACCTTGCGCCAGTTGGTGTTAAACGATCCGATGGATGCATTAACCGAATCCCTGCTGGTGTTTGCCGCGCGGCGTGACCATATCAAGCGCGTGATCGCGCCTGCCTTGGCGCAGGGCAGGGTGGTCTTGTGCGACCGCTTTACCGATGCTACTTTTGCCTACCAAGGCGCGGGGCGGGGATTTAATCTCGCGGTTTTGCAAACCTTGGAGCAATGGGTCCAGGGTAGCACCGATGGAGCCGGGGCTTTACTACAGCCGCGCCTCACCATCTGGTTTGACTTGCCGCCCTCGGTGGCCGCCGCGCGCCTTGCTGGTGCACGCGTACCGGACAAATTTGAATCGCAACCTCTGGCCTTTTTTGAAGCGGTGGCCGGCGGCTATGCGGCTCGTTGCGCCCAAGAGCCGCAGCGCTTTGCCCGTATCCGTGCCGACCAAAATCCGCAGGCTGTGCGGGACGATGTCATGGCAGCCCTGCAGGCCAACGGCTTTTTAAGCAAGGTACCGAGCTGATGAACGTCGAAAATGCGCCTTGGATTACCGACCAAAGTCGTAGCCTGCTGGCGCAACGCGGCCATGCCTGGTTGCTGTCTGGGCCCGCAGGCTTAGGCCAGTATGCGCTGGCGCTGGGCTTAGTTAAAGCCTGGTTGTGCGAAAAATCACATGCCGACGGGGCTTGCGGCCAGTGCGGCAGTTGCCACGCGATCGATGTTCGAACCCATGCCGACCTCTGCGTGCTGATGCCGGAAACATGGATGTTGGAATTGGGATGGCCGCTTGCAGAAAAAGCACAGGCTGACCTGGACGAAAAAAAACGCAAACCAAGCAAAGAAATCCGCATCGAAGCGATGCGCGATGCGGTGGATTTTTCGCAGCGCACCAGTGCACGCGGACGCGGCAAAGCGGTACTGGTCTACCCCGCGGAGGATATGAACGGTTTTACCGCGAACGCCCTGCTCAAGACTCTGGAAGAGCCGCCTGGGGATGTGCGCTTTGTGTTGGCAAGCGAAGCCGCGCACCAACTGCTGCCGACGATCCGCAGCCGTTGCCTGGTGCACAGCATGGTCTGGCCGGGCCAAGCGCTGGCAATGCAATGGCTGGGCGCACAAGGATTGGAGCCGACGCAAGCGGGCGTGGCGCTGCGCGCTTGCGGTGGACGGCCTGAGGCCGCCTTGTATTGGGCGCGCTCCGGGCAAGATCCGGCGCTCTGGGCGGCTATTCCCCTTGCCATGGCGCGCGGCGATTTGCAGACAGTGCGCGATTGGACGCCCCAGCAGCTACTGGGGACGCAGCAGCAACTGTGCCACGACCTGATGGCGATGTCTGTGTCAGGGGCGCCGCGTTTTTTTGCATCGCAGGACCTCAATTTTCAAGTGCCTTTGGCAGACTTGGCACAATGGAGCGCAACGCTGCGAGACCACAGGCGCACTATGGATCATCCCTTCAATACGGGACTCTTTATTGAAATGTTGATGGCCCAAGCCCAGAGTGTTCTGGCTAAACGAAATTCTCTAACCTGAAGCCCTCCATTGCATGTCTTCATTGCCAACATCGCCAAATAGCCTGTGGTCTGAATCGGTTCTCACTGGTGCGACTTCGCGCCCGAGCATCCTGCAATTGCGGTTTGAGTCGCAGCAAGAGCTATACCGCGCCTACATTCCACTTTTCAGAGAAGGTGGTTTATTCATACCGACGAACCGCGAATACCAATTGGGCGAGGATTTGTATGGCCTACTGTCGCTTCCAGACGACATGCAGCGCTATCCGGTCGTCGGTGCTGTTGCCTGGATTACTCCGCCTGAGCCCTCCGCGGGCAGAACCCAGGGCGTGGGTGTGCGATTTTCTGCAGATGACCGCGGTGTCCGCTTAAAGCAAAAAATTGAGGCGAGCTTGGGGCCCCTGCTGTCGACCCGGCGCGTCAATCACACGGTTTCTTGATGCAATGCGCCTGCCATTATCCGGCTCGCCCCTCTTTTGAGCGCTCTCCTCGTGTTTACTGACTCGCACTGCCACCTTGCTTTTCCAGAGCTATTTGGCGATCTGACAGCCGTCCGTACTGCCATGGATGCTGCGCAAGTTACCCGGGCCCTTTGCATTTGCACGACGCTCGAAGAGTTTCCACGCGTCCATAGCTTGGCGCTTGACTTTGAAAATTTTTGGGCGACAGCGGGAGTACATCCTGACAACGAAGACGTGCGCGAACCATCATTGGATGATTTGCTCGGGCTTGGCGCATTGCCCAAAGTACTCGCCATCGGTGAAACCGGGCTTGATTACTATCGCCTCAATGGGCGCACCGTTCAAGAAATGCACTGGCAAAGAGAGCGCTTCAGAGTGCACATCCGTGCAGCCAGGGCCTTGGGCATGCCCTTGGTCATTCATACGCGTAGCGCCTCTGATGACACCTTGGCAGTCCTGGACGAGGAGGGGGAGAACGGATCTGCCGGATCCGCCGGGGGTGTTTTTCACTGTTTTACCGAGACCGCTCAGGTTGCCCGTGCAGCCTTGGATCGGGGTTTTTACATATCGTTTTCCGGGATCGTGACATTTAAATCCGCACAGGACCTTCGGGATATTGCGGCCTGGGTGCCTTTGGATCGGCTTCTAATTGAAACGGACAGCCCTTACCTTGCCCCAGTTCCGTATCGTGGGAAAACCAATAACCCTTCTTATGTTCCCGAAGTAGCCAAACAGATTGCTGCGGTACGTGGATGCTCGGTCCTGGACATTGCCGAGGCGAGTAGCGAGAATTTTTCTCGTCTTTTTAGGCCGGCCTAGGTTTTGAATTCTTAAAGCTGCGTCTGATATTCCATCATGAAATACTTTAAGTTATTGCTTTACTTTGTTGTTTTATATATTAGTTTTCCTGTTTCCGCAGGAACTTACGATGATTTTTTCAAAGCCCTAAAGGAGGATAACGCCCAGGTCGTAGCCCGTGTGCTAGCGAGAGGATTTGACCCAAACACTCTCAACCCGGAGGGCTCACACCCACTGGTCCTTGCCATCAGAAGGCCGTCACCTGCGGTGCTAGGGCTGCTTTTGCAAGCCAAGTCTATTGAGGTTGAATATCGCAATGCTGCGGGTGAAAGCCCCTTGATGTTGGCCGCCATGGCGGGTATGGTCGAGGTCTGCAAGCGCTTGATCGCATTAGATGCCGATGTCAACAAAACCGGTTGGACACCCCTGCATTACGCCTCAGCCGCCGGACAAGTAGCGGTCATTCGCTTGTTACTAGACCATTCGGCGTACATAGACGCAGAGTCTCCTAACAAATCCACGCCTTTAATGATGGCCGCTATGTACGGCGATTCTGAAGTCGTCAGATTGCTACTAGACGAAGGCGCGGATGCCACCCTTAAAAATGAAAAAGGGTTGACTGCATTGGATTTTGCCCAAGCCGCAGGCAAAGGGGCGTCCGCGCGTCTGATTACAAAGCATCTTGACATGAGTTCGAAGCCCTGAATTTACCGGCGTTTGAGGTTTTAGCTTGTTGACAAACGTGCTTCGCCACCTCGAAATGATAAATTTTTACTTTATACGATGTATATTATGTAAATAAAAGCATTCAGAAATAAGTTCACTTCGACACCAGTCCTAGGCCCTATAAAGAGCCGCTCAAAGGTGGCCCCAGGCCATCAGGGCTTCCTGCCCTTGCAGGACTAGGTCCACTTTGGCGCCCACCGGCAGCAGCACCTTGGTCGGCACATGGCCCAAAGGTAGGCCAGTAACGATGGGGATCGAAACTTGCGTGCGCAACCATTGAACGACGGTATTGAGCTTAAAGCCCTTGTCGTGCGCGACGAGTTTGTAATTCGTAAATTGACCGAGCACCACGGCTTTTTGCTGGGCCAATGCGCCGCTGTGTAGTAACTGGGTCAACATGCGCTCAAGCCGGTATGGATGTTCACCTACATCTTCCAAAAACAGCACGCCGCCGCGTACCTTTGGGAAAAAAGGTGTACCCAGTAATGAAACGAGAACCGCCAAATTACCGCCCCACAGCCTGGCGCCGTGAATCTCATGGTCTTGCGCCTGTTCGCCGCGTGGGACACGCCAGCCCACGCCTTCGCCCTGGGCCAGCAATAAATCTTCAAAACAGGCTTGCATGATCTCGTCGGGCTCGTCCTCGGTGCCGAAATCTTCACCTACGCAGGGTCCTTGCCAAGAGATCGCGCCGGTCTTGGCCATTAAACCCAGCTGCAAAGCAGTGAAATCGCTCAGGCCCACAAACTGGGTGCCCGATTCAATCGCTTTGGCCAAAGCCGCATAGGGCAGCTCGGGCAGGATGCGGGTTAGTCCATAGCCGCCGCGCGAAATCATCGCCAGGTCGGCCCCGCTGGCTGCGGCCCGCCCAATCGCTGCCAAGCGGGTCGCGTCATCACCCGCAAAGCGATGGTAGCTGGACAAGGCATCAGCGTCGATTTCCACCTCGTGACCCAAGGCGCGCAAACGCTTCACCCCCCGGCGAAATGCGGCTTTATCGCGCACGGCGCTGGATGGGGAATAGATGTAAATATGGCTCATGGCTGGGAATTGCGCGTTAACGCGCACTTGGTCTGAATGGCTAACTGTAAGGGCTTAATAGGGCTACGACCTGGCAATTACAAAGGGATAGCCGCAAACCTTAAACCAAAGGTGGATCGGAGAAGAAATCGACAGCCGCTTGCGCAATCACCTGCCCATGCTCTTGCACAAAATGCCCCGCCTCGGGCAGCAGCATCACTTGATCGCAGCCACGAATCTGGCTTTGCAAAGCGCGCATCACCGGCTCGCCGAGGACCGGGTCTTGCTGGCCGATGGCCAAAAAGCTGCGCCCTACCCACTCGGTTTGCCAGAAATCGCGGGCTTGGCGCGCAATGGCCGCGCCTGGACTGTCCATGAATTCAGGCACCATGTTCGGAAATACACGCAAGGCGGCGCGGTGACCCGCATCGGGAAAGGGCGCGTTATAAGCTTGCCACTCTGGCTCTGCCATGTGGCTGTTGCCACGGGCAAAAAGCTTACCCACGTCAAATTCGGGATTTTTAGCGCACCAGGCGCGCCAAGCTAGAAAACCGGGGGACAGTGGCACATCTCCACAGGCCAGCAGCGTGTTCATGGCCAACAGTCCAGCGTAGCGATGCGGCGCCTCCATGGGTAAGGTCAAGCCAAAAATACCGCCCCAATCCTGCACCACCAAAACCACGTTTTGTAAGTCCAAGCGCTCCACGAACTCCAGCAATACCTGGCGGTGGAAGTCAAACTGGTGGGCGCTGTCTTTTTTAGGCTTGTCGCTTTTGCCAAAGCCGATCAGGTCCGGCGCTACGACGCGATGCCCTGCCCCGGTAAATACCGGAATCATCTTGCGGTACAGATAGCTCCAGGCGGGGTTGCCGTGCAGGCATAAATAGGTCAGTTGCGCGTCTTGGGGGCCTTCGTCCAGGTAGTGCAGGCGCAAGCCGTCCAAAGTCGGCAGGTCACTGAGGTAGTGGGGCGACCAGGGGTAATCCGGCAAATGGGAAAACCGCGCCTCGGGGGTGCGCAGGGCGTCTTCACGCAAAGGGCTCATATTGGCTCGCTTAGGTTTAAAAAAATCACGCAAGATGGCGGCGCACTCCTGTGCCATCAGCCCGCCTTGCACTTGGGTGCGGTGGTTCAGGGCTTTCACAGCAAATACATCCAGCACCGAACCGGCAGCCCCTGCGCGCGCATCGGTGGCCCCGAAGACGACTCTTTGGAGTCGGCCATTGACCAAGGCGCCGCTGCACATGGCGCAAGGCTCTAGCGTCACGTAGAGAGTGCAATCCTCCAAGCGGTAATTGCCAAGCGCTAGCGCCGCGGCGCGCAGCGCCACCACTTCTGCGTGGGCTGTCGGGTCGTTATCGGCAACGCAGCGGTTGTGCCCGATGGCAATCAACCGACCCTCGTGCACCACCACCGTGCCTACCGGCACTTCGCCGGTCTGTGCAGCTAAGGCCGCCTGCTCCAAAGCGAGGCGCATCCAATATGCGTCGTCGGGCAAGATGCTGGCCATGGCAGATAGCCCTACTGTGGAGCCCCGGTCAAGCCCATTTTTCGCATCCAGGCACCTAGTGCCTGGTCGTCCGGGCCACCCGCATCGTAGATTTCCAGCATACGGGCATGCGCCTCAGGTCGATGCTGGTTCACTTTAACTTTGCACTCTATCTTTATGATATTCAATGAAAAAGCGACGATAGCTCCAAGCATTTTCGTCGTGTAATCTTCGGATAGACCGCGCCACTGGTCGGCATAAGCCGGCTCATGGTCCGCGATCAGTTGCTTGAGCAAAGCGTCCTTGGCATCCTGCCCGTCCAGCACGTTCGCCTCAACCACGCAATGCACCGCCACGTAATTCCAGGTTGGCACGCGTGCCAGATCCGGATAGACCTTGGGCGACATGTACGCATGAGGCCCCATAAAAGTAACCACCGCCTGGGGGCGTTGCTGTAGGTACTTCCAGTGCGGATTACCCCGCGCGCAATGCCCAAGTATGACCCCGTGCGCAGCCCCCTGCCCCGGCTGCGCCTCCCAGTGCACCGGCAAATGCGTCACAAAGGGCAAACCGGCATCGTCCGTCGAAATCAGGCTAGCAAAGGGATGTGCCTGCATGATGTCGATGGCCACTTGCGGGTCTTTGGGGTCGAATTGGCTGGGTAAGTACATAGTGAACCTTCAGGAAACGCTGCGCGCTTGCATAACGGTTTTGAGCAAGCGGGCGTAATTCTCGCCAGACAGCTTACGGACCATTTTCTCGGGCATATTACTCGCGAGCATGAGATTGACAACCTCGCGCATGCCGCTGTAGTTCGTCATCATGGTGGATGCGGGTGCCAATCCTTGCATGTCGGTTCCGAAAGCCACATGGTCTTCCCCAATCATCGCCACCGCATCGCCCAAGGCCGCGACATAGGCGCGGGGGTCGTCAAAGTTAAAGCGGCTAGGCCAGATACCCACCACACCGCCACGCTGTGCCAACACCTTCGCGTTTGCCAGGCTGATGCTCATGACATGGTTGCTGCGGCTTCGCCAGTCCGTAGCCTGGCGCGTTATGGCGCTGTGCGACCACAGCATCGGTTGCTGCGAGACCTCCAAGGCCTGCGCCACGGCCTGGTCGGTCGAGTGCGCCAGATCGACCAAAATCCCCATCGCGTTGCATCGGCGGATCACCTCGCGTCCAAGTTCACTCAAACCTCCGAGCTTGGGCGCTTCGGTGCGGATATCTAGCAAATCGCCCTCCACAAAGTGACCTAAGCCAATTTGCCTAACGCCTTGCGCATACACGACCTCCAAATGTTGCGGATCGCCCCCTAGGTATTGCGCGCCCTCAGTGGAAAGCACGATACGTAACTCGCCTTGCAGCGCTCTGTCAATATCATCCGCATGTAGCGCTAGCTGCAGATTTTCCATCTGTATGCGCCTTTGCATGCCTTTGAGCATGCGATTGAATGCATCGCGAAATTGCTCGGGGTTGGCTTTGAAATTAACCTGTATGCCCCCGTTAGGCATGCGTTGAATAAACGGGCCGTCCGCCACCAATGCCCATGATAGAAGGCTCACCCCCGATTGCGTCAACTCACAACGCAGACAACTGCTGTCGTTAAAGCGCATTGCAGAGTGCGAGTGGGTATCTGCAATCCATAAGGCATCAGCCAAAGCGTTTGACGAGGCCAGCGCCGCCAATGGCGCAAGCAGCCAACGCATAGCGCGGCGCCGACCGATTGAATGAGGACTCGCTTTGTACTTCGAAGCGAATGCAGGCATCACTTCCACTCAATACCTAAACTGGAAAAATATCCAATGAAATCAGGCGCTTGATTTCTCTCAAAAGTCATGTGCAACCTTTTTAGGAGTTTGTGTGTTTGCGACGTTTTCATTGCAACAGCCTAATCCTTTTCTAAACTAACAAATTAGCTAAAATTCGGATGAATGCTGTGCAACTTAATAAATGGCGGATTCAAGCACGAAGTGCAACTTTGATTAACTGAGGTAAAGGTGGCTGAGAATGTTTAGCATTCAAGGCTTCTTGACCTGCCAGTCGAAGTTGCCCATGAATTACAAACATCTCAGCCAAGTGGAAAGATATCAGATCTACGC
>CAMBNY010000048.1 GCA_945869165.1 Comamonas sp. lk
ACGCTGTCTCCGCGTCGGCTAGACATGCTGCGCCACGTCCGCCAGCATGGCGCCAGCAACGTACGCGAACTCGCGCAAACTCTGGGGCGCGATTACAAAAACGTCCACCAAGACGTGGCCATACTGGAAGCCACGGGCTTGCTGGTGCGCGATGGTCGCAAACTGTCCGCGCCATGGGACGCGTTGCAAGCGAATGTTTCTTTGTTGCCTTCGTAAAGGCTGAAACTCTAAGTACCCGGCTGCGAATGGGCCGCGGAATCCGTACTCGACTTTGCAGTCCACCCTGTACCAGTTGCAAATGCGAAGACAGTAATCCTCAGCTCTTAGTTACAAACCCGACCCCCTTGCGCCAATCCCGCCATCATCACGCTGTGGTTGTAGTCCCGCAGTGAGCCACGTGCACGGACGGCCAAACCCTCCAGTGTCGTTTCTGTCACGACACCAGTGGCCATTCCCAGACCACGCAGGATATTCTCTCCCAGTGGTAAATAGGCCGCAGGCGAGCTGATCTGATTCATCTCCACAAGGTGGCCATTCCTTTTATCGCGACAAGCAAGATCGTGACAATCAAATTGCGTTAGACCTTCAAGTATTACTAGCTGCCTTAAGTGGCAACCATGGCTGCACAGTCTTTGCAGCGGCCATATAGTGTGAGGTCATGGTTCTCTACCGTGAAGCCCGAGGGTGCCAGCCTAGACATGTTGCCCGGACAAGCGTGCACATCAAAAACCCGTTGGCACTTTGTGCACTGAAAGTGGTGATGATGCTTATGGCCAGCGATTTCAAATCGTGGGTTTTCTCCTGGCAGGCGCACCTCTTGCAGGATGGCTTCTTCCACCATCGACTTGATGTTCCGGTAGACGGTCGCAACGCCCATACCGGGGACCTCAGTTTGAGCTGCGTCCAACACCTCCTGCGCTAAAAGGGGCCGGTTTGCCAATGCTATGGCGTCTCGGATGGCTGTTCGCTGACGGGTGTTTCTTTCCATCCTTTGAGCTTAACTGATTCAAAGGCCCTTGCTTTTTATTAATAATGAATTATCATTATCATCTTAATCCAAGCAATCCCAATCGAAAAAGGACGCACGACCATGAGCACCCAACGACACAAAATCACCCGCTGCGCCATGCTGGTACTGGCCCTGGCTGCAAGCGGCGCAAGCCACGCGGATGGTGAGCATGGCTGGGAGTTTGGCGCCGTGCTGGACGCGGGCATGACCTCAAAACCGCTTGCCGTGGGCACGCGTGACCAAGGCTTGCAATTGGGCCACAGTGATTTGTCGGTTTCGGGACCATTGGGCAAGAACTTCCAAGCACAGCTGACCGCCACATTCGCGACAGAGGGCGGAGAACTGCAAAAAACTATCGAAGAGGCCTGGTTGGAGACCAAGGCATTACCTTATGGCCTGCAAGTGCGCGGGGGACGCTTTGCCTCGCAAATCGGCTACCTGAACCAGCAGCATCCGCACGCAGACGATTTTGTCGAAAGGCCGTTGCTTTACCGAGCGTTTTTTGGTGGCCACTTGAACGATGACGGGCTGCGCCTGAACTGGACCGCACCAACCGATATGTATCTGATGCTGGGCATTGAAGGATTTCACGGCAAACGATTTATCGCCGACGTTGTTAACATCCCAGGTCAGGTTGGTATGACAACCTTGGTGGCCAAGATGGGCGATGACCTGAGCCGCTCGCAAAGCTGGCAACTGGGTTTGTCGCACATTCGAAATGAACGCGAAGCATTGGTGGAAGAACATGTCGAGGGAGAAGCGCACGCACATGCGCATGGTGCCCAGTACACAGGCGGCAAGACCTGGATGATGGACGCCACTTGGAAGTGGGCACCGAATGGCAACAACCGCGACCAGCAGGTACGGGTGACTTTTGAGACGGCCTGGGTCTACGCCCACAACTCTGATGCAGCTGGCGACATGCACCACGCCCACGCACTGGCGCTGGCCTGGCGTCTGAACCCGAACTGGGAAGTCGGTGCACGAACCGACTGGCTGCGTGTGAATGCGCCGGATGATGAATCCCGTTTGTGCGAGTACGCACTGATGCTGGCCTGGAAGCCTTCGCACATGCAGACGCTTCGCCTGCAATACACCACCCAGCGCGGTGCCACAGGTGACGCTTTCCTGAACGCGAGCAAAGATTCTGTCCAGCTGCAGTATGTGCTGTCCTTTGGAGCCCACGGTGCGCATTCTTTCTAAACTACGCTACCGGGCGGCCGTTCTGGTGACTGTGTCTGGCGCCATGTTGAGTATTTTGATGTCCGGTCCGGCGGCGGCCTTCACCGTGTTTGCCTGTGAACCTGAATGGGCCGCGCTGACCCGCGTGATGTTGCCCGACGCCCGGGTGCATGTAGCAACGCATTCATTGCAAGACCCGCACCACATAGAGGCCAGGCCGGCGCTGATCGCCCAGTTGAGGCAGGCCGATCTGGCGGTGTGCACCGGTGCCTCGCTGGAGGCGGGCTGGTTGCCCAAGCTCTTGCAACGGTCTGGCAACGCTAAGGTGCAGGATGTGCTGTTTGCCTCCGACCATGTAAATATGATCGACCCGCAACCGGGCGCCATCGGTACGCCCTGGGCGGGTGATGTGCATGCCGAAGGCAATCCGCATGTGCATCTGGATCCACGCAACCTATTGCTGGTGGCCAATGCACTGGCCGCCCGTTTGCAAGTGCAGATCCCCACGCAGAAAGCGGCAATCGAGAAACGCCGCGTCGCCTTTGAAGTGCGCTGGAAAAGCCAGCTGACCCAGTGGCAGCAGCGCGCCATACCCCTGCGTGGACGACAGGTGGCGGCGCAGCACACAACCTTTGGTTATCTGTGGGACTGGCTGGGCATCAAACAGACAGCCGACCTGGAACCCACGACAGGTATGGCGCCCACGCCGGGTCACTTGCAGCGCTTGCTTTCGGGTTTGCAGGCCAAACCGCCGATGGCCGTGGTGGTAGCCGGCTACCAGGACTCTCGGCCGGGGAAATGGCTAACCGGGCAGCTGGGCAGCGGCGTGCCACTGCTGGTGTTGCCGGCCACGGTAAGCGAGGATGCCGACGCCGAGGGCCTTATTCGTTGGGTGGACAACATGTTGAGCAGCTTGCTTGGCGTGGCCCTATCATGAGTTTAGATGCTTGGTTCTGGAATCCGGTACTGGCTCTTTTGCTGGGTGTACTTGCGCTGGCGCCACTAGGCGAACAGGTGCTGGCCCGCGGGGTGGTTTTCATTGATCTGGCCGTGGCGCAGGCTGCGGCTGCAGCGGCCTTGTGGGTGACTGCGCTGGTAAGTCACCCTAACTGGCTGCTCACGCAGCTGCTGGCTAGCGCGGGTGCGCTGCTGTGTGCCGGCGCGGTGGCCTGGCTGGCAAAGCGCTGGCCCGAGCAGCGCGAGGCGCTGATCGGTTTACTTTATGTGGTGGGTGCCAGTCTGGCGCTGTTGGGAGCCGGCCAGGACCCGCACGGGCGTGAGCGCCTAAGTCAATTGCTGGCCGCTGATGTGCTTTGGGCCGGCTGGGCCCAGGTGGCGGTGCTGGCTGGCTGCGCGGTGCTGGTAGCGATGGCAAGAAAGCACTTGTTGCGCGATAGTTTTTTCTATCCGGCCTTTGCCTTGGTTGCCAGTATGGCTGTTCCGGCGCTCGGCTTGTTTGTGGTCTTTGCAGCGTTGATTGCACCAGCATTGTGGCAACGCGCTGGCTGCGGTCGCATGATGTCTTGGCTGGGCACATTTACCGCCTGCGCTGGAGGTCTGGCTGCTTCTTGGGTGTTGGATACTCCCAGCGGCCCTACGGTAGCGCTGGCCTTGTCGGCTTACGGTGCGTTTAGTGCCCTGCATCGCTATATTAATACTAAATCACAATAAAAAAGTAAGCCCGCATTCCCAGCGGGCTTGAACCTGACAGGCCAAGTGATGCACAGACACTAGCTCGGCACCTGACCCCCTTGCGCCAAGCCCGCCATCATCACGCTGTGGTTGTAGTCCCGCAGTGACCCGCGGGCACGGATAGCCAAACCCGCCAGTGTCGCGTCAGTCACGACACCAGTGGCCATTCCCAGATCACGCAGAATGCTTTGTCCCAGCGGCAAATAGGCCGCAGGCGAAGTGATTTGATTCATCTCCACAAGGTGGCACCGATTCACAATGCCCGAATCTATCCTGTTGAGATAGTTGGTGGTGAAGAAAAACATACACCGCTTCAAATCCATGGTGGAGCGCAGACTCTGTTGGGCTCCTGTGGTCAAGCGATCCACCTCGTCAAACAAAAAGTAGCTGTGTTTGGAGAAATGCCAGATGTTGAGTCTTGCATTGTGGGTTACCACTTTCTGTGTGATAACAGGACTGGCAAGCCCACCACCACAGCGAAACAGCTCGGTTTGCGTACACGAGGCTTCAGGCGCTGCCATCTGCCCCACCTGCTGTGTGTTGTCCCAAGTGCCTGAGTACGCCGTCTCCAGCAATTCAGGCAGTAGCTTTGCCAAGGTGGATTTGCCTGTGCCCCATGTGCCGTGTAAAAGAATGCCACTTTTGCCATTAAAGGGAAATGGCAGCTTGCGCCCCAATATCAATTTCAGCAAGCCTTGATCCGCTGCGTTAGAAAACAAAAAGTCATCCAGGCAGTTGGGTGTGAGTCCGTTCATTTGTTTCTCCTAAAAGTAGATAAGCAAGGGGAGGGTTGCTCCCCTTGTGGGTGTCAGGCCGCTTGGGTTTCAAACAAGGTTGCTGCGTTTTTTGCTTTAAGAAAACATCGCAACGGTTTAAAACTGCTTGGTAATGCCGCTGATCCCCGTTGACGAATGAAGGGTGGTCATTCCAGTTCGGATCGCTGCCATTTTCCAAGCGATTCAGGTTTCCAAATGGCATCGCCAGCCCAGTGGCTGCGGCCATCAGCATCGCAGTCACAGACAGGTCACGCTCGCTTTTCTGCTGTCCCGGGTTTCTTAACCGTTCCCACACCTCTGACACACGTGAGGGCAAATCTTGGTAAATATCGACAAAATTGGTCATGAAGAACCGCCAATGAGTGTCACCACTTCAGCTCCAAAGCCAAACTGACCATATATGTGCACGCACCCCTTATGTGCGCCCGCCTGGATTGGCAAAGTCACTAGCGCTTTGCTGTTGTGTGCGGCCGACTTCATCTCACGGGTTTGCTGTCCTAGACGGTGGTGACACTCGATGTTTCGCAAGTTATGTTCAACTTGCTTGCGGCCAGTGACAACTATGTTGGGGGATTTTTTGAGAGAAATATTCGACATGCAATTAATGAGTTTTGTTGATATTTGATATCAATTTTGGTAATAGATCAGCTTACCACGCCAATCCACGACAATCTCCCCCCATGCCCCACCCCAGCCCCAGCACCGCGCTGTTTTCCGCGCAGCATTTGTCCAAGCGCTTTGGCGCTAACACCGTGGTCGATGACCTGTCTTTTGAGATTGCGCCAGGCGAATGCCTGGGCGTGATTGGACCTAATGGGGCGGGTAAGACGACTACCGTGCGCATGTGCCTGGGGCTGACGGCGCCTGATGGCGGCAGCATCAGCGCGCTGGGGCTGCAAATGCCGCGCGATGCGCTGGCGATCAAGGCGCAGATTGGGGTGGTGACGCAGCTCGACACGCTAGACCCGGACTTCAATTGCGAAGAAAACCTGCTGGTCTATGGCCGCTATTTCGGCATGAAAGACCGCGATATTCAAAAGCGCATTCCGGCGCTCTTGGAGTTTGCTTCGCTCACCAGCAAAGCCAAGGCCAAGCCGGGCGAGTTGTCGGGCGGCATGAAGCGGCGCCTGAGCCTGGCGCGTGCGCTGGTGAACGACCCCAAGCTCTTGTTACTGGACGAGCCCACCACCGGACTGGACCCGCAGGCCCGCCACCTGATGTGGGAGCGTCTGCAAGCACTCTTGCAGCAAGGCAAATCTATATTGCTAACCACCCACTTTATGGACGAGGCCGAGCGCCTGTGTTCGCGCCTTTTGGTGCTGGACCATGGCAAAAAAATTGCCGAAGGTAAGCCGCGCGATTTGATCGCCCAGCATTTAGAGCCCGATGTAGTGGAAGTGTTTGGTGTGGGCGCGCTAGAGGTGCGCGATAGCCCACTGCGTGCTCTGGCGGCGCGCGTAGAGGTAAGCGGCGAGACCGTGTTTTTTTATACCGACCAAGCCGGCGCGCTCTTGCAAGGCCTGGCAGCGTATCCGCAATTGCGCACCTTGCACCGCCCAGCCAACCTGGAAGATTTATTCCTCAAACTCACCGGACGCCAGATCCGCGAGGACGCTTGATATGACCGACTCCCCCGCATACAAGCCGCAACTCCAAAGCCCCTGGCGCGCACCGCGCCTGAGCCTGCGCTTTTGGCCGGTGTTTCTACGCAATTTGCTGGTCTGGCGCAAGCTGGCTATTCCCAGCTTACTGGGCAATATCGCCGAGCCGCTGATGTGGCTGGTAGCCTTTGGCTACGGCATGGGCGCGCTGGTGGGGCAGCTCACCATCGACGGGCAGCCCGTGTCCTATATTTTGTTTCTGGCCAGCGGCAGTATTTGCATGAGCGCGATGAACGCTGCTTCGTTTGAGGCGCTGTATTCGGCCTTCTCGCGCATGCATGTACAAAAGACCTGGGACGGCATCATGAATGCGCCCGTGGGCCTGGACGACATCGTGCTGGCCGAAATGCTGTGGGCCGCATTCAAGGCGCTGTTTACCGTGACAGCGATTTTGGGCGTGATGCTGGCGCTGCAAATTAGCCACAGTCCCAAGCTGCTGGTGGCCTGGCCGGTGCTGCTGGGCGTGGGCATAACCTTTAGCTCGATGGCGCTGGTGTTTAACGCGCTAGCCAAGGGCTATGACTTTTTTACCTATTACTTCACGCTTTTCCTTACACCCACCATGTTTTTAGGCGGTGTGTTTTTTCCGCTAGAGCAATTGCCGCCCTTGGTGCGCGCGGTGGCGGACTGGCTGCCGCTGGCCAATGCGGTGGCGCTGGTGCGGCCTTTGTTTATGGACCAGTGGCCTAGCAATGTGCTGCACCATGGTGGCGTGCTGCTGGCCTATGCGGTGGTGTCGTTTTGGTTGGCGCTGGGGCTGACGCGCAAACGCTTCGGGCAATAAATCAGACACACCATGCAAGACGCGGGCGCACTGCCCTGCATGCAGCTTGCATTGTCCAATGTGGCACTGTGCGCAAATGAAGCGCACACTCCATCACCAACCCCGCGCCAGCCGCGCACTGCTGATCCAAGTGGCGTGAAAACCATTGGGCACGCGCTGGGGTAGCGCAATACGGGCGACCGGGCCTTGCGCCACATTGGCCGCGTCAAAAATGCTCACATACGAGCGCGCTTCTTTGGCGTCCCACACAAAGCCGACGAGGTAGCCGTCGTCTTCGTTGACTTGCTGGTCCTTGGGCGCGAAGCTGTGTTCGCTCAGCCACTGGTGCATGCCGCCGTGGTAGGCGGTACAGGTGCCGGTGTGCAGGTCGTGGCGGGCGATGCCGCAAAAGCGCGGGTCTTCGGGCTGATCGCTGCTGCCCATCAAGATGTTCCAGGTGTAGCGCGTGGGTTCGCCCATGCGGGCGCTGTTGATGATGGGAAATTCTTGGTTCAGCACATCGTCGAGCACGCGCTCGCGCGTGTGGCCGGTGCGCAAATTAAAGCGCCATTCGTACAGCATGCAGTCGATGCCCAGTTGCGCGATCAGGCGCGGCAGGCCGCTGGCATCGGGCTGTCCACGGCTATCGCGCTGCGGCTTGAAAGGCGTGCCGATCATCACGATCTCGACACCGCCTTGGCCATCATCCTCTTCCCAGGCGTTGGCGACGTGGTACATATAAGTGGGGCTGGCTTCAAACCAGCGAATATCTTGCGTGCTGCCATGGCGCGGCACCACGCCAAAGCGCGAAGGCAGTTCCGGGTAAAACGCGATCTTGTGGCGTCCAGCAGCCGCAGCGATGGGGTCTTGAAACAAAGGCAAGTCGTGCAGCACGCTGTAGTTGCGCGTGATGGCCATGTCGTGCGGCAAGCGCGGGCCGGGCAGCGGCACGGGGATCAGCGTTTTGAGTACGCCGCTTTTATCGAGCACACCGTAGTGCATGTAGGGCGGCTCTTTGCCGTAGCAAAAAAAGATGAATTCGCCGGTGCGCTCATCGACCTTGGAGTGCGCCGAGATATGCAAACCCGCCAGGCGCGGGTCTAGTGCCAGGGTGTCCACCGTCGTCAGGTCGCCAGGCCGCACGCGATAGACCTCGCCGCCCAGGTACCACATGGCCAGCAAATGACCGGCAAAGTATTTGACGTCGGTGTTGGCTGTGTTTTTGAGCGGCATCTCGGGCCGGTCTTTGCGCGGCGGGTCTTTGATGCCTTGCCATAGCGCCTGCCCGGCCTCGGTTTCCTCTTGCAGGCCTTGGGTGTGAATCCAGCGGTTTTGGTAGTAGGCGCGGCCGCCTTCAAAGCGCACCGCGTGCAGCATGCCGTCGCCGTCAAACCAGTGGTAGCGGCCAGGCGCCTCAAACCGGCGGTTGGGGCCGTTGCGCACATGCATGCCGTGCAGGTCGCGCGGAATCTCGCCCTGGACCTGCGTCAGTTCGACGATGATCTCTTCTTCCACCGGGGCAAAGCCCCCTTGCAAGGTAATGACGTCGTTAAATCCCATACCAAACTCCAATTTTTGCGGGACGGTTGCACATTCTTGGAAACAAGCCTAGGGCAAGCGTCAAGGGCTGACAATCGGGGTATGCACCATGTTTTTGAAACGCTGACGCCCGATTTGGTCCTGGACGCCCTCGAATCGGTCGGCCTGCGCGGCGACGGTCGGCTGACGGCCTTGTCCTCGTACGAGAACCGGGTGTACCAAGTGCAACTGGAAGACGGCGGCGCGGTGGTGGCCAAGTTTTACCGGCCCGAGCGCTGGAGCGAGGCACAGATTCTGGAAGAGCACGCTTTTGCAGAGGAACTGATGGAGGCCGAAATTCCGGCCATCGGGCCGCTGCGCCTGGTCGGGGCCACGCTGCACCACTTTGGCGGCTTTGGCTTTAGCGTCAGCCCGCGCCGGGGCGGACGCCCGCCCGAGCTGGACGACGAGGAAGTGCTGGAATGGATTGGCCGCTTTCTGGCGCGCATCCACACTGTGGGCGCGCGCAAGCCATTTACCAGCCGCCCGGCGCTGGACTTGCAAAGCTTTGGGCAGGAATCGCGCGACTGGCTGCTGGGCCAGGACATGATTCCGCTGGATGTGCAAAGCGCCTGGGCCCGCCACTGCGACGAAGCGCTGGCCATGGTGGCCACACACCCATCGCTTTGCGGCAAAAAAGCCGCTGGCGGGGAAGCGCAAATTCGCCTGCTGCGCTTGCACGGCGACTGCCATCCTGGCAATATTTTGTGGACGCCGACCGATGCCGCCGCCAGCGCCGGGCCGGGGCCGCATTTTGTGGACCTGGACGATGCGCGCACTGGCCCCGCGGTGCAAGATTTGTGGATGCTCAGCAGCGGCGACCGGCGCCAGCGCAGCCGCCAGCTGGGCTTTTTGGTCGATGGCTACGAACAATTCCGCGAATTTGACCGGGACGAACTAGTTTTGATAGAGCCGTTGCGCACGCTACGCCTCATCCACTACAGCGCCTGGCTGGCCCGGCGCTGGAGCGACCCGACTTTTGTGCAGAACTTTCCGTGGTTTGGCTCTAGCGACTATTGGCATGGGCAGGTACTGATGCTGCAAGAACAATGCGAAGCTATGCAAGAAGCGCAGCTGGTGGTGTGAAGGCGTTGCGACTTGCAGGCGCAAACGCGCTTGCATGCTTTGAACTAGCGCTGGCGGGTCATCCTATGCTTGGGCTTGCGAAGCCGCAGGCACTTGGGCCGTCATTGCGAGGCCGTAGGCCGTGGCAATCCATGACTTCGCGCCCGCATGGATCGCCGCGTCGCTGCGCTCCTCGCGATGACGGACTCCTTGCTACGCGATGACCTGCTTTTGCAAATTTTCTGCTCAGGCAATTGCCGACGCGCATTCAGGCCTTGGCTGGCTCCTGCAACACCGCCGGGTCAAAGGGCTGGCGCGCAAACACCGTGCGCAGCAATGGCGCGAAGTGCGATAAGGGGCGGCTGGGGTAGGCCGGGTCAAAAGAGGTCTGGTCGTACAGCGCGCAAAAGCGCTGGCAACTGGCAAACCAAGGGTGCTTGGCATAGGCCAGGTGGCCGTCGTTCGGTTTGCCCAGGTGGTGCGCATAAAACTGCATTTGAAACAGACCGTGCATTTCCACCACCCAGGTCACTTCGGCACGCACATAGGGCCTCAAAATAGCAGCCGCCATTTGCGAATGGTTGTCCGGCGCCAGCACATCGCCAATGTCGTGCAAAAGCGCAGCCACCACCATGTCGATATCGGCGCCATCGTCCTCGGCGCGGGTGGCGCTTTGCAGCGAATGCTCCAAGCGGCTGATTTGGTAGCCCGGCAAGGACTCACTTAAATCTTGCAAAGCCGCGAGCAAACGGTCGGGCAGCGTCTGGATGTAGGCCTGCTCCAAACTATGCAGCAGCTGGTAGTCTGCGGCCGTGCCGTCTTGCATTTGGGTGAATGTCACGTGTTGCATACGCGTCTTTCAGGTGAGGGCTTATCGATCCAGCGCGATTGTGCACCCGCGCCAAAAAATGTCTGCACAAGCCCGACACTGCGAGGAGCCTCAGCGACGCGGCAGTCCATGCGGATATGAGCTCACTTGCGCCAAAGCATAAAGCCATGGATTGCCACGGCCTACGGCCTCGCAATGACGGGTTTGAACGTATGCAAACCGTCCCTCACCCCTTACTCGACGTCCTGCGGCAAAGCGCGCGGGTCCATTTGCAGGGCCGCTTGCGAGCTGGCGTCCATGATCACGTAGTCCGAACGCGGCGCGGGCATGTCCACGCGCTCGGTCTGGCCCAGCATGAAGTACCACACGGTGCCTGCCAGGCCTAGCAGCACGATCGCAAAGTACAGCATCAAACTCTCGGGGCCCAAGTAGTCCATCATGCCGCCGGCCATGGTCGGGCCCAGGGTCGCGCCTATGCCGTACAGCAGCAACAAGCCGCCGGTGGTTTCCAGCACTTTGGAGGGCTCGATCAAATCGTTGGTATGCGCCACGCTCAGGCCGTAAATCGAAAACGAGAGCGCGCCGTACAAGATGCCCAGCATCACCAACAGGTTTTCATATTCGCGGGCCAGATAAAAGCCAACGGCGGCGAGCAATGACGAAATCACACAGACCCAGATCAGCATCCAACGCCGGTCGTAGCGATCGGACAAATGGCCCACCGGGTACTGAAATGCCGCGCCGCTCAAAATCGTAGCCGCCATAAAGGTGGCGGTGTGGCTGTCGCTAAAGCCCACGCCTTTGCCAAACACATTGCCCAGGCTGTAAAACGTGCCGCTGATCAGCCCCGAGCCCATGGAGGCAATAGCGCCGATCGGCGAGATCGCAAACAAGCGCACCAGGCTCATGGAAGGTGCCTTGGTTTGCCTGGGCTCGCGGATGGTGGTCATGGTGGTGGGCACCAGCGCGAAAGAAAACAAGATGGAGGCAAACGCAAAGGGCACAAAACCAAAGCGGTCGCCCGCCAGTATCAGCCACTGCCCCAGCGCAGTAGAAACGCCGCTGACCGCCATATAGGCCGCAAACACTTTGCCCCGGCTTTCGCGCCCGGCCACCACATTGAGCCAGCTCTCGATCACCATGTAGAGGCCCACAATGCACAAGCCGGTGACAAAGCGCAGCAAGCCCCAAAACCAGGGATTGGTCCACAGCGCATGCAACACCGGCAAGGCAGACGCCACCGAGGCCATGACAGCAAAAGCCCGGATATAGCCCACGCGCCGAATCAGCGCCGGGCAGGCATAAGTGCCATACACAAAACCAGCGAAATAGGCCGACATGATCATGCCGGTGACCAGGCCTGAATACTTGGCCAGACCGGCCTGCGCGCCAATGGCCACGGTTAACAGGGCAATCCCCACGACCAACATACTGACGCCCGACAACAAGGAAGCCAGGGGCAGCGTCAGCGGAGAAAAACGGGGCAGTTGCATAAAACCTACACGAGCAGACCGTAGCAGTACGGCGAAGCGTCGATGGTGACACAGCCGGGTAAGCGCCAGCCCCCAAAAGGCGACGTTTTGCGCGCTGAGCGTGACAATTCTTTCGATTGGCGCACCGGAAAAATGGACCAGAAGCCGCAGGTCGCTTTTGGCGGAAAATGCGTCGCACCCTTAGCACTTTGGTGCAAACAGTCGCCCTACAGTGGCATTTGGATGGAATCCTTTGCATGCACCCACAAGCCTCGCTAACGCAAGAGCGCATTGACCTGGCCGCCGCCTTTCGCTGGGCTGCGCGCTGGGATATGCATGAATCCATCGCCAATCACTTCAGCCTGGCTGTGTCCGAGGGCGGTAAACAGTTTCTGCTCAACCCGGTCGGCAGCCATTTTTCGCGCGTCCGCGCTAGCGATCTGTTGCTGCTCGATGCAGACCGCAGCGACCAAGACATCGCCGACTTGGGCGCCGACCCCACCGCCTGGAACCTGCACGCCATGCTGCACCAGCGCCTGCCGCAGGCCCGCTGCATCTTGCACACGCACATGCCCTATGCCACCACGCTGTGCTGCCTGCAAGACTTTGAATGGTTGGCACTAGACCAAAACGCTTGCCGGTTTTACGGCCGCATTGCCTACGACCGGCATTACGCCGGGATGGCGCTGGATACCTCCGAAGGCGAACGCGTCGCCGCCCTCATGCAGAACGGCAAAAGCGTGCTCTTTTTGGGCAACCACGGCGTGATGGTGATAGGCGAAAGCGTAGCCCAGGCTCTGGATGAACTCTATTACCTGGAAAAAGCTGCCAAAGTGCAGGTGCTGGCCCTGTCCACCGGCCGCCCGCTAGCCCTCCTACCCGACGCCGTGGCGCGCCTGGCCAGCGCCCAATGGAACGATTACCCTACCGACTCTTGCGCTTTGCATTTGAAAGCGCTTAAAGCCATCCTTGACCTCGAAGAAACGGACTACGCACTATGAATTCCAACGTCATCATTACCTGCGCACTGACGGGCGCGGGCGACACCGTCGGCAAGCACCCGGCCATTCCTGTGACGCCCACGCAGATCGCGGCAGCGGCAGTAGAAGCGGCCAAAGCCGGTGCCACCGTAGTGCACTGCCATGTGCGCAACCCCGCGACCGGCCAATTCAGCCGCGACCCTGCTTTGTATGCCGAAGTCATGGACCGCATCCGCGATTCGGGTGTCGATGTGATTGTCAATCTGACGGCGGGCATGGGCGGCGATCTGGAAATCGGCGCGGGCGAGAACCCCACCCACTTTGGCCCCAACACCGACCTGATTGGCCCCATGGCGCGCCTGATCCATGTAGAGCAACTGCTGCCCGAAATTTGCACTCTGGACTGCGGCACGCTCAACTTTGGCGATGGCGACACGATTTATGTCTCCACCCCCATGGCACTGCGCGCAGGCGCCAAGCGCATTACCGAGCTGGGCGTGAAGGCCGAACTCGAAATCTTTGACACCGGCCACCTCTGGTTTGCCAAGCAAATGATCAAAGAAGGCCTGCTGGACAACCCGCTGTTCCAACTGTGCCTGGGCATTCCCTGGGGTGCACCGGCGGACACCACCACCATGAAAGCCATGGTGGACAACCTGCCCCCGGGCGCGGTGTGGTCGGCTTTTGGCATTGGCCGCTCGCAAATGCCCATGCTGGCGCAGTCGGTCATTTTGGGCGGCAATGTGCGCGTGGGCCTGGAAGACAACCTCTGGCTGGACAAAGGCGTACCCGCCAGCAATGGTTCGCTCACCGAGCGTGCGGCAGAAATCATCACCCGCTTAGGCGGCAAAGTCATGACGCCGGCCGAAGGCCGCGTGGCCATGGGCCTGAAAAAGCGCGGATAAACCAAGGAAAACTATGTCTTTTGTTACTGAAATCAAGACTTTTGCTGCTTTGGGCACCGGCGTGATCGGCAGCGGCTGGGTGGCGCGTGCGCTGGCCCATGGCCTGGACGTGATCGCCTGGGACCCGGCCCCCGGCGCCGAAGCGGCGCTGCGCGAACGCACTGCCAAAGCCTGGGGGGCGCTCACCGCCCAGGGCTTGGCACCCGGCGCTTCGCAATCGCGCCTGAAGTTTGTCGCCACGGTAGAGGAATGCGTGGCGCAGGCTGACTTCATCCAGGAAAGCGCGCCCGAGCGCCAAGACTTGAAGCTGGCGCTGCATGCGCAAATCACCGCAGCGGCGCGGCCCAATGTGCTGATTGGTTCGAGCACCTCGGGCCTCTTGCCCACTGATTTTTATGCCAACGCCCAGCACCCCGAGCGCTGCGTGGTGGGCCACCCGTTCAACCCGGTGTATTTGCTGCCTTTGGTGGAAGTGGTGGGCGGTGTGAACACCTCGCCCGAGGCGATCCAAGCGGCCATGCAGGTCTACCGCTCCTTGAGCATGCGCCCTTTGCATGTGCGTAAAGAGGTGCCAGGCTTTATCGCCGATCGCTTGCTCGAGGCCATGTGGCGCGAGTCGCTGCACCTGGTCAACGACGGCGTGGCCACCACCGGCGAGATTGACGACGCCATTCGCTTTGGCGCCGGTATGCGCTGGTCTTTTATGGGCAGTTTTTTGATTTACACCCTGGCCGGTGGCGACGCGGGCATGCGCCACTTTATGGCGCAGTTTGGCCCGGCGCTCAAGCTGCCCTGGACCAAGCTCGAAGCGCCCGAGCTGACCGACAGCTTGCTCGACGCGGTGGCCGATGGCAGCGAAGTGCAACTGGACGGGCGCAGCATTGCCGACTGGGAGCGCTACCGCGACGACTGCCTGATGGCGGTGCAAGCGGCCGTCAAAGCGACCAAACTCAAACACGGTATTGCGCCCGATGCCTGATACCTTGCTCACCTATGAAGCCCCGGTGATTGCCGATTGGGTGGATTTCAACGGCCATATGCGCGATGGCTTTTACATGGTTTTGTTCAGCTACGGTGTCGATGGGCTTATGGACCAGATCGGGCTGGACGCGGCCGGGCGCAAAGCCACCGGGCACTCCATCTTTACGCTGGAGGCGCACATCAATTTTTTGCACGAGGTCAAACTCGGCGCACAGGTGCAGGTGTATTGCCAGGTGCTGGGCTTTGATGCCAAGCGCCTGCATGTAGGCCTGGCGCTGCATATCAAAGGCAATGACACGGTGATGGCCTATAGCGAGCAAATGCTGCTCAATGTGGTGATGGACGGGCCACGTGCCAGCCCCTTTGCGCTGAACGTAGCGGCGCGGGTGCAGATGCTGGCCACCGCGCACCGCAGCCTGCCGCGCCCCGACTATGTAGGACGCGTGATTAGCCTGCCCGCTGCCAAAACCGCCTAAGCATGGCCGCTGCCGCCCCACTACCGGAACGCATGCACGGCGTGCTGTTGACCGGGTTTGGCGGCCCCGAACAATTGCAGTACCGGGACGACCTGCCGGTACCCGTACCGAATGCGGGCGAAGTGCTGATCCGCGTAGCGGCCAGTTCGGTGAACAACACCGATATCAACACCCGCGTCGGTTGGTACTCCAAAACTGTAGACGGCCCGACGCAACACGCATCTGTAGGCTTCGATGCCGCCAGTGACGCTGCGCCTTCCTGGGGCGGCGCGGCCATGCAGTTTCCGCGCATCCAAGGTGCTGATTGCTGCGGGCATATCGTGGCCGTAGGCCTAGGCGTGGACAGCGCACGCCTAGGCCAGCGCGTATTGGTGCGCCCGGTGCTGCGCAAGCTGGGCGGCGTGCCTGATGACTTTGATTACTTTGGCTCGGAATGCGACGGCGCATTTGCGCAATACACCCGCGTGGCCGCCAGCGCCGCCATGGCAGTGCAAAGCACCTTAAGCGATACCGAACTGGCCTGCTTGCCTTGCGCGTATTCCACCGCCGAAAACCTGCTGACGCGTGCCAGTGTGCAAGCGGGGGAGCGCGTGCTGATTACCGGCGCATCCGGCGGTGTGGGCAGTGCGGCGGTACAACTAGCGTATTTGCGCGGCGCGCAGGTGATGGCGCAGGCCGATAGCAGTAAGCACCTGGCCCTAAAAACCATTGGCGCACAACACACGCTGGCCCGCGATGCCGATGTGGCGCAAGCCTTGGGCAAAGACAGCGTTGCCGTGGTCATTGACCTGGTGGGCGGCCCGGCCTGGCCGAGTCTGCTGGAGGTGTTGCAGCGCGGCGGGCGCTATGCCACGGCGGGTGCGATCGCCGGGCCATTGGTGACTTTGGATTTGCGCACGCTCTACCTCAAAGACCTGCAATTGCTGGGCTGCACTTGGCAAGAGGATGCGGTGTTTGAGCAATTACTGGGATATGTGGCGCGCGGCGAACTCAAACCGCTGCTGGCGCGCACCTACGATTTACGCGACATCGCACAAGCGCAGGCCGATTTTGTGGCCAAGCGCTTTGTAGGCAAGATCGCGCTATGCATTCCCTAACAATGCTCTGTATACGTCCGTCATCGTGCATCCCCTAAATATGGCCCTATACGTCCGTCATCGCGAGGAGCGCAGCGACGTGGCGATCCATCAGTGTTCGATTCCCAAGCAATAATGGATTGCTTCGCTGCGCTCGCAATGACGGGTTTGGGCCTACCAAGCGCTTCCCTAAGCACTCACCAGCGACGAATAAGCGCCAGCTTGTATCGATTTCCCGCCAACAAAAGTATTCATCACGCACCATGTCTGCCCCACCCCAACGCCTGAGTACACCGCTGGAAGGAACGCCCGCCAGAGCCTGGGACCCCAGCGCCCCGATTGCCGCGCCCCTGTATTTGCACCAGCCCCGCGTCTTGCCCGAATGGGTGGACTACAACGGGCATATGAGCGAGTCGTGTTTTTTACTGGTGTTTGGCGACAACTCCGATGCGTATTTCCGGTACATCGGCATTGACGAGAGCTACCGCGATGTGGAGCACAAATCGTTTTACACCGTGCAAACCCATATCCACAATATCCGCGAAGTGGCCGAGGGCGAGCCCCTGCGCCTGACGCTGCACGTGCTGGACATGGACGACAAACGCATGCATATTTTTCATACGATGGTCCACGGTACCAACGGCGATTTGCTGGCTACTGGCGAACAAATGCTGGTGCATGTGGACATGGCACAAGGCCGCGCTGCGCCCATGCCTGATTATTTGTACCAACGCGTGGCTGCGGTGCACCGCGCGCACAGTGCCCTGCCCCGGCCGCCGCAAGCCGGCCAGCCTCTGGGCATACGCCGCAAAGCGCCAACGTAAACGCAGGCAACGCCGACATTTTTGACCTGCTAAAACCAATTCACACGGACTAAAAGGCCCTCCATGCAATTTGCCCTGAGCCATGAACACACCATGATCGTGGACACCGTCCGCGCCTTTGTGGAAAACGAGCTGTACCCGCACGAAGACCTGGTGGAGCGCACCGACGCGGTACCGCCTGAACTGGTGCAATCCATCCAAGCCAAAGCGATTGAAGTGGGTTTGTACGCCGCCAATATGCCCGCTGAGTTAGGCGGTGGCGGGCTGGACAATTTCACGGTGGCGCTGCTGGAGCGCGAGCTGGGGCGCGCATCCTATGGACTGCAAATGCTGGTGGCGCGGCCGAGCAATATTTTACGCGCCTGCCAGGGTGCGCAGATCGAGGAATACTTGCTGCCCACGATACGCGGCGAGCGCCATGATTGCCTGGCCATGACCGAGCCCAATGCCGGCTCGGACGTGCGCGGCATGCAAACCCGCGCTACGCGCGATGGCAGCGGCGAGAACGCCGACTACCTTATCAACGGCACCAAGCACTTCATCAGCCACGCCGATATGAGCGATTTTGTGGTGTTGTTTGCCGCCACCGGCGTGGAAGAAACCAGCCACGGGCCGAAGAAAAAAATCACCGGCTTTTTGGTGGACCTGGACTCGCCTGGCCTTACCGTGCGGCGCGGCCCGGCCTGCGTCTCCAACCGGGGCTACCACCAGTGCGAATTGTTTTTTACCGACTGCCGCGTGCCCGCCTACAAGCGCTTAGGCGAAGAAGGCCGGGGCTTTGATTTAATGGGCCAATGGCTGGGCGCCACCCGCCTGACGGTAGCTGCCACCAGCGTCGGGCGCGGCCAGCGGGTAATGGAAATGGCCACGCAATGGGCCGCCACGCGCAAGCAGTTTGGGCAGGCGATTGGCAAGTTTCAGGGCACGGGTTTCAAGCTGGCGGACATGGCGACCGAGCTGGCCGCTGCCGAGTTGCTGACCTTGCAAGCGGCCTGGAAATGCGACCAGGGCACCATGAGCGATTCGGACGCGGCCATGGCCAAGCTGTTTGCCTCGGAAGCACTGGCGCGCGTGACCGATAACGCCTTGCAAATTTTTGGCGGCATGGGCCTCATGAGCCAATTGCCGATAGAGCGTTTTTGGCGTGATGCGCGGGTGGAGCGCATTTGGGACGGCACCAGTGAAATTCAGCGCCACATTATTTCGCGCGCCATGTTGCGCGTGCACGGCGGTTAAGCATGGCCACGGTGGCTGAGTCCAAGGCGCTGCGGCGTTTGTTTTCGCCGCGCCATATCGCGGTGTTTGGTGGCGCTTCGGCCCACGAGGTGGTGCGCCAATGCAAAGCTTTGGGCTTTGACGGGCAGATCTGGCCGGTACACCCCACGCGCACAGAGCTGGACGGTCTGCCCTGCTTTGCCAGCGTGCAAGACCTGCCCGAGGCGCCAGACGCCAGCTTTGTCGCCGTGCCGCGCCAGGCCACGGTGGACATCGTGCGCCAGTTAGCTGCGCGCGGCGGCGGGGGCGCAATTTGCTATGCCTCGGGCTTTGCGGAAGTGGGCGGCGATGGCGTGGCGCTGCAAGCCGAACTGGTGCAGGCGGCGGGCAGCATGGCGCTGATAGGCCCCAATTGCTACGGCATGCTCAACTATTTGGACGGCGTGGCCCTGTGGCCGGACCAACATGGCGGCCAGCGCCAAAGCCAAGGCGTGGCCTTGATCACCCAAAGCGGCAATATCGGCCTGAACCTGACGATGCAAACCCGTGGTCTGCCGCTGGCCTACCTAATAACCGTGGGCAACAAAGCGGGCAACAGCATGGAGAGCCTGGTCGAGAGCCTGCTGTCAGACCCGCGGGTGACCGTCATCGGCATGCACATCGAAGGCCTGGACGATGTGGCCGCGTTTTCCCGCGTGGCCCTGAAGGCCCTGCGCCAGGGCGTGCCGCTGGTGGCTTTGAAAGCGGGTTCGTCCACGCTGGGCGCGCAAACCGCCATGAGCCATACCAGCTCGCTGGCAGGGCCAGACGCGCTGTATGACGCGCTATTTGCCCGCTGCGGCATCGCCCGCGTGCGCGACCCGGCGGGCCTGATCGAGACCTGCAAGTTTTTGCATGTGCACGGGCCGCTATCGGGCAAGCGCATTATTTCGGCCAGTTGCTCGGGCGGCGAAGCTTCTCTGGTGGCCGACCTGGCGCAGCCGCGCGGCCTGGAGATGCCCGCCCTACCACCTGCAGCAGACGCACGCCTGCGCGCCGTGCTGGGAGAGAAAGTGAATGTGGCCAACCCGCTGGACTACCACACCTATATTTGGGGCGACCTAGCCGCGCAGACCGCGTGTTTTTCCGGCCTGATGGACTGCGGTTTTGACGCGACCCTGCTGGTGCTGGACTACCCGCGCCTGGACCGCTGCCGCGCCGATAGCTGGGGCACGACCGTCGAAGCCTTTGCGGCAGCGGCGCGTTATGGGGGCCACGGCGCCACCGTGGTCGCCTCCCTGCCTGAGGACTTGCCCGAGGAATACGCCAAAGCGCTCATGGCCCAAGGCATTGCGCCCATGCACGGCATTCCCGACTGCCTGGATGCGATTGCGCATGCAGCGCTTATAGGCGCCGCGCGCGCGCGCTCGGGAGCCTTACATCCGCTGGCAGAAGTGGTGCCACTGGCTAAGCGAGGAGGTGACACGCGGGCTGGTGCCACGGGCGCACATGCCGCCTTAGGCCATGCCCCAAACACCGCGCTATCGCACACGCTAGACGAAGCATCGGGCAAGCAGGCGCTGGCTGCCTTTGGCCTGCCGGTGCCGCGCGGCAAAGTGGTTAGTGCTGCCGAAGCTGCTGGTTTCGCCGACCGCCTGGGCTACCCGGTGGTGGTCAAAGCCGTGTCGGCCCAGCTAGCGCATAAAACCGAGGCCGGTGGCGTGCAATTGAACGTGCCCGATGCCCAAGGCGTGCGCGCCGCCGTGGCCCGTATGACAGCCTTATCCGACCGCTTTTTGGTGGAGCAAATGGCGGGTCAGGTGGTGACCGAAATCATTGTCGGCGTGCAACGCGATGCGCAGTTTGGCCTGTCGCTGACGGTGGGCGCCGGGGGCATCCTCGTGGAATTGCTGCAAGACGCGCAAACCCTGTTGTTCCCCGTGGCGCGGGATGAAGTGCTGCAGGCCTTGCAGTCGCTCAAGTCCTGGCCACTGCTAGCAGGTTTTCGGGGCAAGGCAGCGGGCGATGTAGATGCGCTGGTCGATGCCGTGCTGGCCATTGCCGCCTATGCCCAGGCCCACGCACACACCCTGCTGGAGCTGGACGTGAACCCGGTGCTGGTGCTGCCCGCAGGCCAGGGCGTGCTGGCGGTCGACGCTTTGATTCGTTTGTCTGGAGAAGCCCATGGCTAAAGCCGTCACCTGCATGGTCGAAGGCGGCGTGCTCACCATCACCCTGGACCGGCCCAAGGCCAATGCCATTAACGTGGCCACCAGCCTGGCGCTGTACGCCGCCTTTAAACAACTGCGGGACGACCCAGCGCTGCGTGTAGGCATCATCACCGGCACCGGGCGCTTTTTTTCGGCGGGCTGGGATTTGGCCGGGGCCACCGAGGGCGAGGCCATAGACGCGGACCATGGCCCCGGCGGTTTTGCCGGGCTGACCGAATTTTTTGACCTGGGTAAGCCGGTGATCGCGGCGGTCAATGGCCTGGCCATGGGCGGCGGCTTTGAATTGGCGCTGGCTGCCGACCTGATCGTGGCCAGCGAAAGCGCCGAGTTTGCGCTGACCGAGGTCAAGCTGGGTATGGTGGCTGACTCGGGCGGCGTGCTGCGCCTGCCGCAGCGGCTGCCGCGCGCGATTGCGCTGGAATTGCTGCTGACCGGTCGGCGCATGGGCGCCCACGAGGCCGCGCGCTGGGGCCTGGTCAACCAGGTGGTGGCGCCCGATGCTTTGCTGGCCGCTGCCAGTGCGCTGGCGCAGCACATTGTGCAGGCGGCGCCACTGGCCGTGGGCGCGGTGATGGAAATCGCCAAAGCCACAGCAGGCATGCCGATCCCGCAGGCTTACGGAGTGCTGCGCGGGGGCAGTTTGCCGGTGTACCAGGCCATGCTGCGCTCGGACGACGCAGCGGAGGGGCCACGTGCCTTTGGGGAAAAGCGCCCTGCGCGCTGGGCGGGGCGCTAGGCTCTGATGCGGCGCGGGGCGCGGTAGAACACAATTTCAGGAATTGTCTGATCGGCTCTGAATGGCCACAAACCTAGGGAATATGCCAATACGTTTGCCTTGAGCAGGCGCAATTATTGGACTACTATGCCTCTAGAGCGCAAAGCTTATTGCACTCCGATCCCGCGTGGCTTTTTGTGCCCTGCGGGAACCTGTTTATAAATCTGCTTGGATTGGAGATCTTCAAAAATGGCAAATGTCGAACACAACAGCGACTCGGGCATCATCCTGGACCGTCGCCAAATCATTCTCGGAGCGTCGGCCGTTGGCTTGGCATCCACCCTGGGTGTCTCTCCCGCCATGGCGCAAAGCGCCCCGAAAAAAGGCGGCACGCTGCGTATGGGTATGGAAGGCGGCTCGCCCTCGGATAGCTTAGACCCCCTCACTTATGCGGACTCCATCCCTATCAACCTGAGTCTGATGCTGTGGAACAACCTGGTGGAAGTGGCCGACAACGGCGACGCGACCGGCGAATTGTTTGAGAGCTGGGATGTCAAACCCGGCGCAGCCGACTGGACTTTCAATGTGCGTAAAGGCATCACCTTCACCTCTGGCAAGACTTTGGACGCGGACGATGTGATCTATTCCATCAACATGCACCGCGGCGAAACCAAATCGCCCGCTAAAGCCTTGCTGGCCGATATCAAGGAAGTAAAAAAGTTGTCCGCCACCCAGGTGCAAATCACCATGAACAAGGGCAATGTCGATTTGCCTTACAACCTGAGCGACTACCACATCATCGTCGTGCCCAATGGTTTCAAAGACTTCAGCAAACCAGACGGAACCGGCGCCTTCACGCTGGAAGAATTCCAGCCGGGCGTGCGCGCTACCTTCAAGCGCAAACCCGGCAACTACTGGAAGGCCAACCGTGGCAACTTTGACCGTGTCGAGCTGATCTACATTGGCGATGCCAACCAGCGCACCACCGCCCTGCAGACTGGAACCGTGGACATCATCAACCGCGTCAACCCCAAAACCGCTGCGCTGCTGGCTAAGAACTCCGCAGTCAAAGTGTCGCGCACTCCCGGCATGGGCAACCGCTTCTGCTTTGTGGCCCATACCGACAAAGCACCGTTTAGCAATAACGATGTGATGCTGGCACTGAAGTACGGTATCGACCGCCAAAAGATTGTCGATAACGTCTATAGCGGCTTTGCCTCTATCGGTAACGACAACTGCGTCGGACCGAAGATGAAGTTCTACAACCCCAACCAGACCATGAACCGCTTTGACATTGACAAAGCCAAGTTCCACTACAAGAAGTCGGGCCACAGCGGTGCGATTGAATTACAAGTGTCCGAGGGCGCTTTCTCTGGTGCCACGGATGCGGGCCAAATCTTCCAAGAGTCGCTGTCCAAGGCCGGTATCAATATGGACCTCAAGCGCGTCTCTGGCGACGGCTACTGGGACAACGTCTGGCTCAAGCAGCCTTTCTGCGCGGTGTACTGGGGCAACCGTCCCACCATCGACAACCAGTTCACTTC
>CAMBNY010000049.1 GCA_945869165.1 Comamonas sp. lk
CCCGCCGCGTTTCGATTTGATACGACCGAGGTCTTTATCCGCAAAGACCCGCTCACCGGTGACGTCATCCTTTCCAGGCGACCGCATGACTGGGACGGATTTTTGGTGGCTGCGCAAGCGATCGAAGATGCCGATGATTTTTTAAGCCCCGCAGAGCGACTGGCCCAAGGGCATATGCCATCGCCTGACCGGGACCCTTTGGATGGGGTTGCAAAGTCGGTAGGGCACTGAACATCACCATGGCAAGCCTCTACATGCTGGACACCAACACGGTGAGCCACCTCATCAAGCGCCAGCCTAAAGCCATTGCACGCTTATTGGAAGTGCCTATCCACAGCGTCTGCATATCCGCCATCACGGCGGGCGAGTTGGCCTTTGGGCTGGCTAAGCGCCCGCAGGCCGTGGCTTTAGGAGAAGCAGTCAACGAGTTTTTGCGCCGCGTGGAAGTGATGCCTTGGGATGACGCAGTGGCGCAAACTTACGGTACGCTTCGCGCAGAGCTTCAAAAAAATGGTAGGCCGCTAGCCGCACTGGATCTGCAAATTGCAGCGCATGCATTGCATTTGAAAGCTACGCTGGTGAGCAATGACAGAGCGTTTGCGCAAGTTGGTGGTTTGGTGGTGGAGGATTTGGTCAGAGTGTGAATATCCATAAACCCAATCGAGTCAATAGCCGAAAACTCCAACCTGGAGTCAGCTCGCCATCCACTCCCGATATCAATGCGTTAGACGGTAACCAACGATACCTCAGCCCAATTTCTTGAGAAGCAGCTGATTGACCTGCCCCGGATTCGCCTTGCCCTTGCTGGCTTTCATGATGGGGCCGACCAAGCCGTTCAAGGCTTTGGCGTTACCCGCTTTGAACTCTTCGACATTTTTCGGGTTGGCGGCCAGCACCTCGTCGATGATGGCTTCCAAAGCGCCGGTGTCGTTCATTTGTTTGAGGCCTTTGGCTTCGATGATGCTGTCGATCACCGAAGCGGCTTGCGCGACATCAGTCATGTTGTCGCCGACAGCTACTTTGCTTTCGTTCCACAGTGCGTCAAAAACTACCTTAGCTGCGTTGTTGCTGATGATGTTGTCGCTGATCCGCGAGATCAATGTGGCCAATTGAAAAGCGCTGACGCGTTGTTGGGCTTGTTCAAAAGCCAAGTCATCCGCATTCATGCGCCGCGACAACTCACCCATGATCCAGTTGCTCGCCAACTTCGCTTGTCCGCACGCCTTGGCGGTCTCTTCAAAATAAGCCGCCATCGCCTTGCTTTGCGTCAGCGTCGTGGCGTCGTACTCGGGCAAACCGTATTGCGTGACAAAGCGCTCGGCCATCACGCGTGGCAGCTCGGCCATCTCACTGCGCACGCGCTCCACCCATTCGCGCGAAATCACCAGCGGCGGCAAATCCGGGTCGGGGAAGTAGCGGTAATCTGCGGCATCCTCTTTGGTGCGCATGGCGCGGGTCTCGCCGGTGTCCGGGTTGAACAACACCGTGGCTTGTTGTATCGCGTGGCCGTCTTCGATCTGCTCGATCTGCCAGCGCACCTCGTAGTCAATCGCCTGCTGCATGAATTTGAAGCTGTTCAGGTTTTTGATTTCACGCCGTGTGCCCAGCGGCGCACCGGGTTTGCGCACCGACACGTTCGCGTCGCAGCGGAAACTGCCCTCTTGCATGTTGCCGTCGCAAATGCCAATCCAAGTGGCGATCTTGTGCAACTCTTTGGCATAGGCCACGGCTTCTTCACTGGAACGCATATCGGGCTCAGTGACGATTTCTAAGAGAGGTGTGCCAGCGCGGTTCAGGTCGATACCCGACTGTCCGATGAAATCCTCGTGCAGCGATTTGCCCGCATCCTCTTCCAAATGCGCTCGCACCAAGCGCACGGTTTTTTTCTCGTCACCCAAAAAGAACGACACCGCGCCGCCTTGCACCACCGGTATTTCAAACTGGCTGATCTGGTAGCCCTTGGGCAGGTCGGGGTAAAAATAATTTTTGCGTGCAAACACGCTGCGCTCGGCGATGTGTGAACCCAGCGCCAAACCCAGTTCGATAGCGCGTTCGACCGCACCTTTGTTCATCACCGGCAGCGTGCCGGGCAAAGCCAGGTCCACCGCGCAGGCCTGCGTATTCGCTTCGGCGCCAAAGGCCGTGGACGCGCGGCTGAAAATTTTGCTTTGCGTGGACAGCTGGGCGTGGGTTTCAAAGCCGATGACGACTTCGTAGCCGTGGACTAAAAGGGAGGTGCTCATTTACGCGCCCTCCGGTGTTGCGTCATGGAATGCAGTGACTTGCTGAAAGCGATGCGCCACGCTCAGCAGTTGCGCTTCTTGCAAATAATTGCCTATGAGTTGCATGCCTACAGGCATGCCCATGTCGCCCAAGCCCACAGGAATACTCATGCAGGGCAAACCGGCGAGTGATGCGGGCAAGGTAAAGATGTCGGCCAAATAGTTAGCCACCGGGTCATCGGACTTATCGCCTAGCTTCCATGCAGTGGTCGGCGCAACAGGCCCCGCAATCACATCGCATTGCGCGAATGCTTTCTGAAAATCTTGGGCAATCATGCGGCGGATTTTTTGCGCTTGCAGATAGTAGGCGTCGTAATAGCCGTGCGACAACACATAGCTGCCAATCATGATGCGGCGTTTCACTTCGTCGCCAAAACCCTCGGAGCGGGTGCGCTGGTACATGTCGGCTAGATCGGAAAACTCTTTGGCGCGGTGGCCGAATTTCACGCCGTCAAAACGGCTTAAGTTGCTAGAGGCTTCTGCGGCGCAGACGATGTAGTACACGGGGATGCTCAATTGGGCTTGAGGCAAGCTCACTTCCACCAATTCAGCCCCAAGGGATGCGTAGTGAGCGAGGGCTTCTTCAATGCGCCTTTGAACTTCAATGTCTGTGCCGTCACTGCGACGCGCTGGCGCACCGGAATCAAAGGCCATTTGCGAACCGGCACCGAGCCATTCGCCGGGCACCCCAATCCGCAATGGCCCGCCATCTTTCCCCGCTGTCGCCAAAGGCTTGTCACCCGCAGGCACTGCCAGCAAACGAGAAAAATCTTCGTTCGCCACATTTAGGGAAGTCGAGTCACGGTCCAAATCCGGCCCGCACATGGCCGACAACAACAAAGCGCAGTCTTCAGCGCTGCGCGCCATCGGCCCTGCTTGGTCCAGGCTGGAAGCAAACGCCACCATGCCGTAGCGCGAGGCGCGTCCATACGTGGGTTTGATGCCGGTGATGCCGCAAAACGCAGCGGGTTGGCGAATGGAGCCGCCCGTGTCGGTGCCAGTGGCCGCAGGTGCCAAACGCGCTGCTATAGCCGCCGCGCTGCCACCGGACGAACCTCCGGGAATGCGTGTGGTGTCCCACGGGTTGGTCACCGCGCCATAAGCGGAGTTTTCATTCGCCGAGCCCATGGCGAATTCATCGCAATTGAGTTTGCCCAGAGTCACCATGCCCGCTTCGCGCAACTTTGAAACCACGGTGGCATCAAACGGCGAGCGGTAGTCTTTCAATATTTTTGACCCCGCCGTGGTGGCGAAATCTTTGGTCACAAAGATGTCTTTGTGCGCAATCGGCACGCCTTCTAATGGGCCTGCGTTGCCCTTGGCAATTTTGTCGTCTGAGGCTTGGGCCTGTGCCAGCGTGGTTTCGCTGTGGATGTCCAAAAACGCGTTGTGCGGGTTGCCGCCCATGCGGGCTAAGAAACGCGTGGCGACTTCCACCGCGCTGAAATCTTTCTTTTTGAGACCCGCTGCCAATTCGGCAACTGTCATGTCGTGTAAATCAGCCATGGCTTACTCGATCACTTTCGGCACCAAAAACAAACCGCGCTCCACCGCGGGTGCACTGCGCTGGTTGGCCTCGCGCTGGTTGGGCTCGCTCACCACGTCATCGCGCAAACGCAGCGTCATACCCAGTGCGTCGGTGTCGCCAATGGCAGCAGTTAAACCGTGCATGGCATCGACTGGATGCGCCATCGGCACCACGACGCTTGTGTCCACGGCCCGCATTTGTTCGACGATCTCAAAAAAACCATTGAGCTGGCCAAGCAGGCGTTCGGCGGCGGGGGGCTCAAACTGCAGCCGGGAGAGCTGGGCGAGGCGGTCGATATCGTGGGAAGTCAGGGACATGTGAAAAAAGCGGTCTTTACAGGGTGGTTTACGCGGGGCAGCCCCCTGCACAATGCGCGATTTCAGGGGCGATGGGTTATTATCCCGCCTTTGGCTTGCACGGCGTTTTTCCCTGCCGTTTGCGCCTGAAATCAGCCATCTATCGACAAAACACTGACGATGCAGCATGCGACCGCGCTGCATGTCGACGAGGACACGCCATGCTTGGAGCTTTCACCCGTTATTTTTCAACCGACCTGGCCATTGACCTGGGCACAGCCAACACCTTGATCTTTGTCCGCGACAAAGGCATTGTGCTCGACGAGCCTTCGGTGGTCGCCATCCGCCACGAAGGCGGCCCACAGGGCAAAAAATCCATTCAGGCCGTGGGCAAAGAGGCCAAGGCCATGCTGGGCAAGGTACCCGGCAACATCGAAGCCATCCGCCCCATGAAAGACGGCGTCATCGCCGACTTCACCGTCACCGAGCAAATGCTCAAGCAGTTCATCAAGATGGTGCATCCGCGCAGCGTCTTTCGGCCCAGCCCGCGCATCATTATTTGCGTACCTTGCGGTTCCACCCAGGTCGAGCGCCGCGCCATCCGCGAATCCGCCCTGGGCGCGGGCGCCAGCGATGTGTACCTGATCGAAGAGCCCATGGCTGCGGCCATCGGCGCGGGCCTGCCGGTCTCCGAGGCCTGCGGCTCTATGGTGGTGGACATTGGTGGCGGTACCACCGAAGTGGGCGTGATCTCGCTGGGCGGCATGGTCTACAAAGGCAGCGTGCGCGTGGGTGGCGATAAGTTTGACGAAGCCATCATCAACTACATCCGCCGCAACTACGGCATGCTGATCGGCGAGCCGACAGCAGAGGCCATCAAAAAACAAATCGGCTCGGCCTTTCCCGGATCGGAAGTGAAAGAAATGGAAGTGCGCGGTCGCAACCTGTCCGAAGGCGTGCCACGCTCCTTCACCATTTCCTCCAATGAAATTTTGGAAGCCCTCACCGACCCGCTCAACAACATCGTCTCCGCCGTGAAAAACGCGCTGGAGCAAACGCCCCCCGAGTTGGGCGCCGACATTGCGGACCGCGGCATGATGCTCACCGGCGGCGGCGCGCTATTGCGCGACTTAGACCGCTTGCTCGCCGAAGAAACCGGCCTGCCGGTATTGGTAGCCGAAGACCCCTTGACCTGTGTGGTACGCGGTTGCGGCATCGCACTGGAACAAATGGAACGCTTGGGCTCGATTTTCACCAACGAGTAAGCGCCGGACGCAGCGATGGCTCTGGCTTCGCTGGGCCGAGACCCCCCTCCGTTTTTCCGGCAAGGCCCCTCGGCCTTGTCACGCCTGGCGCTGTTTAGCGCACTGGCCCTGTTGTTGATGGTGGCCGATGCGCGGTTTCAAATGGTGCAGCCCTTGCGTGCCAGTATTGCTACCGCGCTCTATCCGCTGCAATGGTTGGTTTTGCAGCCGCTGCTGTTGTCGCAGCAGGCCAGTGAGCGCATGGACGGAATGTTCAGCAACGAGACCGCTTTGCAACAACTGCGCACGCAGTTGGCTGAGCAGCGGCAGCGCGCCCAGCAAACGGAGCAACTTGTGCTGGAGAATCAGCGCTTGCGCGGGATATTGAATTTGCAGGAACGGGAATTGCCCGGCTCTGTGGTGGCCCAAGTGGTCTACGACGCAGCTGACCCCTACACCCGCAAAGTCATACTGGACAAGGGTGAAAACCACGGCGTACATCTGGCTTCCCCTGTAATCGATGAGTTGGGCCTTATTGGCCAGGTAACCAGGGTATTTCCCATGTCCAGTGAAGTGACATTAATTACCGATCGTGACCACGCAATTCCGGTGATCAATGTGCGTACCGGTGCGCGTGGTGTGGCTTATGGAGAGAACACCCGCAATGCCGATGCCTTGGAATTGCGGTTTATGGCCGCTAATGCCGACGTGATGGCAGGCGATTTGCTTACTACCAGCGGTGTGGACGGCGTTTATCCGGCCGGGCTGCCGGTGGCACGCATCGACAAAGTGGAGCGCCGTACCGAGGCGGTGTTCGCGCGTATCGGATGTGTGCCGGTCGCCATGGTTGCCGGGGCGCAGCATGTGTTGATTTTGCTGCCCGTTGCCCTGTCGATCCCGCGCCCGCCTCCCGAGCCGGAACATAAGTCCCACAAGACCGGAGGCCGTCGATGATCATGCGGCCAGGCCAGCGCCTGCTGATGCCGGTGAACCCAGGCTTTTTGTGGGCCAGTTTGCTTATGGCTTTTGTGGCCAATATGGCCGGCAATATGGCACTGTGGGGCCGCGCTGCATGGGCGCCCGATGTGTTGTCCATTGTGCTAGTGTTCTGGACGGTGCACCAAACCATGCGCGTTGGCATTGGAGCAGCTTTTGTTTTTGGACTGATGCTCGATGTCTATCAAGGTGGCTTGCTGGGGCAGCATGCGATGGCCTATACCGTGCTTAGCTATGTGTCGATCATGGTGCACCGCCGCTTGCTGTGGTTTACCTTGCCCGAGCAGACACTGCAAGTGCTGCCGTTGTTTGCACTGGTGCATGCGGTAGAGCTGATGCTCAACGCCATGATTGGCGGGAACTTTCCCGGCTGGTGGGTGCTGATGGCGCCGGTGGGCGAGGCCTTGTTGTGGCCAGTGGTGAGTTGGACGCTTTTGGCGCCGCAGCGGCGTGCACCAGACCCCGACGACAACCGGCCTTTGTAGCGCGGGCGCTCTATGGATTTGCGCAATATTGACTTCGACTTACAGCGCTTTCGCCAGCGGATTTTTGTCTTTACGATCCTCGTACTGCTTTGTTTTATCTTGCTCTTGCTGCGGCTGATGTACCTGCAGATTTGGCGCCATGAGGATTTGCTCGCCCAAGCCGAAAGCAATCGCACGGCCGTGGTTCCTATCGTGCCCAATCGCGGACTGATACAAGACCGCAATGGCATTGTGCTGGCCAGCAATTATTCGGCGTACACCCTCGAAATCACACCTTTCAAAACCAAAGACTTGGAGGAAACCATAGAGGCATTGTCCGAGGTCATCGAGATCACTGCGCGCGACCGGCGTCGCTTTAAAAAATTACTGGATGAATCCAAGACATTTGAATCGCTGCCGATACGAAACCGCTTGACGGACGTCGAGGTGGCGCGCTTTGCAGCCCAGCGTTTTCGCTTCCCCGGCGTGGAGATCAAGGCGCGCTTGTTTCGCAATTATCCCTACGGTGAACTGGCCAGCCATGTGATCGGCTATATCGGGCGGATCAACCAAAGCGAAAAAGAAAAAATCGAAGACGATGACGACCAAGCGAACTACCGGGGAACGCAATACATTGGTAAGCTGGGCGTGGAACAAAGCTTTGAGCGCCAGTTGCACGGCATCACCGGTGTCGAACATATTGAAACCTCTGCGGGTGGCCGTGCCACGCGGCGCTTGAGCAGTAGTAAAGCCACGCCAGGCGATACCGTGGTTTTGACGATCGACATCAAGCTGCAACAACTGGTGGAGAGCATGTTTGGCGAGCGGCGCGGTGCGCTGGTGGCGATCAATCCGAAAAACGGCGAGGTCTTGGCCTTTGTCAGCAAGCCCACTTTTGATTCGAATTTATTTGTCGAAGGCATTGACCAAGACAACTGGCAAATGCTCAATGAATCGCCGGACAAGCCTTTACTCAATCGCGCGTTGCGCGGCACGTATCCGCCGGGTTCAACCTACAAACCCTTTATGGCCTTGGCGGCGTTGGAGACTGGTACGCGAAAACCCACCACCTTGATCAACGACCCCGGTTTTTATATGTTTGGCGGCCACCGCTTTGGCAGCCCGGAGAATGAGCGTGGCGGCACCATGGACATGCGTCGGGCGATTGTGGAATCGAGCAATGCGTATTTTTATTCGCTTGCCAACGAGCTGGGCGTGGACACCATGCACGACTTTATGAAACCCCTGGGCTTTGGCCAGATGACCGGCATCGATGTGCTGGGCGAAGTGCGCGGTGTGTTACCTAGCCAGGCGTGGAAGCGGCGCTACTACAGTAAACCTGAACACCAAAAATGGTATGCGGGCGAGACTATCTCCTTGGGTATAGGCCAAGGCTACAACAGCTTTACGATGCTCCAAGTTGCGCAAGCCACGGCCACGTTGGCCAACAAAGGTATCAAATACACACCGCGCTTGGTGCTTGCGACCGAAGATGCGAGCACGCATGCGCGCAGCGAACGCCCTGCACCTCCCGCCGAAGACCTGAAGCTTTCGCCCGACAACATCAATGTGATAGTGCAGGCCATGGTGGGCGTGACCCAAGAAGGCACTTCGGCGCGTGCATTTTCTGGAGCTGCCTACTTGAGCGGTGGCAAAACAGGTACGGCACAAGCGGTCAGTTTGAATAAAAACGAAAAATACAACGCAGCACGTATGGAGGAGCACCAGCGCGACCATTCGCTCTACATTGCATTTGCACCCGCCGATGACCCGAAAATCGCGCTGGCCGTGATTGTGGAAAACGCTGGTTTTGGTTCCGCATCCGCAGCGCCGATTGCGCGCCGTGTGTTCGATTATTGGCTCTTGCAGCAATACCCCAATGACGAAGATTTAGCTGCGGTGCGCAAAGGCCAAGCGACCACGCCTATCGGCAAACCCCGCGCAGTGGCCGATGTCAGTTGGCCGCCTACTTTGCAAACGGCTGAGCCGCCGAGGCTGGTCGTAAAGCCCTGATAGTCGGGCCCTATCAGGCCAAAAATGCATCCCAGGAGGTTTTGGCAATAAGGGCCGCCACCACCACCATGAAGACGGTACGCACAAACCCGGTGCCGTGCTTGAGGGCCAGATGGGTACCCGCCAGACTTCCCACCATATTAGACACCGCCATGGCTAGCACCAGATGCCACCATACATGGCCAGTCCAAGCGAACAAAACCAGGGCCGCTAGATTGCTCGCCGTATTGAGTAGCTTGGCGCTGGCCGATGCATGCAAAAAGTCGTACCCGGCCACACGTACTAGCAAAAACACAAAAAAGCTACCGGTTCCCGGCCCGAAAAAACCGTCGTAAAAACCCACCAGTGCGCCTATGGCCGCAAGCACCAACGCTTCGCGACGGCCTTCAAAGCGCGGTGCATGCGCCTGGCCCAAATCTTTTTTTGCCAGCGTATAAGCCAGCAGCAACACTAAAAGACCAGGCAAAACTTTGCGCAACAAAGCTGGCGAGACTACCGTCACCAGCCAGGCACCTGCAAAGGCGGCTAACAAAGCGGCTGCCGCAGCGGGCAGCAGTGCGCGCCAAGGCATGGTGACGCGGCGGCTGTACTGCACCGTGGCCAATCCTGTGCCCCAAATGGACGCGCCTTTGTTAGTGCCAAACAAGGTGGCGGGTGCTGCCGCCGGAAATAGGGCAAACAAACTGGGTATCAGGATGAGTCCGCCGCCACCGACAATGGAATCGATAAAACCCGCTAAAAGCGAAGCGGCGGAAACAAGCAGCAATTCCATGGGGCTGGGGTACAGAAAAAAATGAGGTGTTACAAAAGCCTAAGGAGTGTCTGCATAAGTTTTTCATCGCTAAGAGCGGACCCATAAGCGCCGGGCTTCTAAGACGTCAACGCCCGTCAAGTGTAGGGGCTTGCAAATGGGTCGCGCATGCAGCACCAAGGCAAAACAAACAGACAAAAAAAAGCACCAACAAAAGTCGGTGCTTTTTGCCTCTTGGAGAGGTGTGTCGACCTTGATATTGCCAGGGTCTTATGGTCTCCTCGGAATCGCTCGCGGCCTGGTGGGCTGCCCTTCGCTTTTCAAAGTGTGGCCTGTTTGTAGGCACCCGCCCACTGTAGCTCCGCTGCGCCGGATCAACATCAGGACTTACCCTTGCGTGTTTCCCCTTAGGCCTGAGCGTCTTCGGCAATCCACTGGGCTGCTTTCTCAGCAATCATCAGGGTGGGCGAATTGGTGTTGCCGCTGGTAATAAATGGCATCACACCGGCATCGACCACGCGCAGCCCGGCCACGCCACGCACTTTCAGGCGGGGGTCTACCACCGCCATGGGGTCATCAGCGCGGCCCATTTTGGTGGTGCCTACGGGGTGAAAAATCGTACTGGCAATGTCGCCAGCTAGCTTGGCGAGTTCTTCGTCGCTTTGGTATTGCACGCCGGGCTTGTATTCCTCGGGCGCAAATGCTTGCATCGCGCTTTGCGCCATGATGCGACGCGTGACCCGCAGCGAGTCGGCGGCTACTTTGCGGTCGGTATCGGTGCTCAAGTAATTGGGCGCAATCGCTGGCGCATCGCGAAAGTCGGGTGTGCGGATGTTGATCGTGCCCCGGCTAGTCGGGTTGAGGTTGCAGACGCTGGCGGTCATGGCATTGAAGGTGTGCAGCGGCGAGCCGAAGGCATCCAGGCTGAGCGGCTGCACGTGGTACTGGATATTTGGGTAAGGTTGCTGCGGGTCGCTGCGGGTGAATGCGCCCAACTGGCTGGGCGCCATGCTCATAGGCCCCGTGCGTTTGAGCAGGTATTCCAAGCCGATACGCGCCTTGCCCCACAGGCTGGAGGCAATGGTGTTGAGCGTAGGCGTATTTTTCACTTTGAACACCGTGCGGATTTGCAAATGGTCTTGCAAATTGGCGCCTACGCCCGGCAGGTCTAGCCGCAGCGCGATGTTCTTGGATTGGAGCAGCGCAGACGGGCCAATGCCCGAGAGTTGCAACAACTGCGGCGAGGCGACCGAACCGGCGCTCAAAATCACTTCGCGTGTCGCATGGGCGGTCACCATCTCCCTGCCATTCCACACCTTGACGCCAGTGCAGCGCAAAGGCTTGGCGGTGCCGGGGTGGTTTTCCAGCACCAGTTCGCTGGCCTGGGCACCGGTCCAGAGTTCAAAGTTGGGCCGCGCATAGCAAGTGGGCCGCAAAAAGGCCTTGGCTGTATTCCAGCGCCAGCCGTTTTTTTGGTTGACTTCAAAAAAGCCCACGCCTTCGTTGTCGCCCCGGTTGAAGTCCTCGGTCGCCGGTATGCCCGCTTGCACCGCTGCCTGCGAAAAAGCTTCCAACACTTCCCAGCGCAAACGTTGTTTATCCACGCGCCACTCACCGCCTGCATTGTGGTGGCGCAGCAGCGCGCGGTAGGGCGTATCCGCGTCTTGCATCAGTGCGGGGGCGGTGCCGCGCGCGCCGTGCAAAGCGTTAGCACCTTTGTAGTGGTCTTCGTGCAATTGAAAGTAGGGCAGGCTGTTGTCCCAGCTCCATTGCGACTCGCCCGTCACATCGGCCCAGCGCGCGTAATCGCGTGCCTGGCCGCGCATATAAATCATGCCGTTGATGCTGCTGCAACCGCCCAGGGTTTTGCCGCGCGGGTAAATCAGGCTGCGGCCATTGAGCCCGGCCTCGGCCTCGGTTTTGAACAACCAATCGGTGCGCGTGTTGCCGATGCAATACAAATAGCCTACTGGGATATGAATCCAGTGGTAATCGTCGCGCCGCCCGGCTTCAATCAGCAGCACGCGCTTGGAGGCGTCGGCGCTCAGGCGATTGGCCAGCAGGCAACCGGCGGTGCCTGCGCCGATGATGATGTAGTCAAAAGTGCTGTCGTTCATGCGGTGTGTGGGGCAGCGCTGTCAGCCTGTCACAGCAGACTTACTTGCCGCTCCATTGGGGTTTGCGCTTTTCCTGAAACGCCAGCTGGCCTTCGCGTGCGTCCTCGGTTAGCGTAAAGAGTGCAATCTGGCTTTCGGTAAAAGCCATGGATTCTTCAAAGGCCATGGTCTCCATTTTCTTCATCATGTACAGCCCGCGCCGTACCGCTGCGGGCGACTTGTCCAGCAGGCGTTCCAGCAACCATTGCAGCTTGGCATCGACATCGCGGTCGATGTAATTGACCAGGCCAAACTCCAAGGCTTGCAGGCTGCTAATGGGCTCGCCGGTAATGCACATTTCCACCAGCGTGCGGCGCGGAATCAGGTGTTGCAAAACGCTGAGCACCTGGGCGGGGAACACGCCCACCTTGACCTCGGGCAAACCAAAGACCGCATGCTCTGCGGCCACCGCCATATCGCACATGGACAAAAGGCCCATGCCCCCGGCCATACAGGCGCCGTTGACCCGCGCCACCAGCGGCACATAGCTGGCTTTTGCCACGCGCAAGAGCTGCGCCAAATGGCCTAGCGGCTCGGAATAATCGGTAGTAAAAGCTTGTGCGTTTTGCAGATCGGCGCCAGCGCAAAAGGCTTTGTCGCCGGCGCCGGTGATCACGATGGTGCGCACGCTGCGCTCACTTTGCGCCGCGCTGATAGCTGCAGTCATACCGGCCAACACGCCATGGCTCATGGCATTGCGGCGCGCTTCGCGGGTGATGGTCAGCCATAGCACCGGGCCACGCAGTTCAACGGATAAATCGGGGCTGCTCAGGGCGGTGGGTTCCATACAAATAACTTTCTGCCAAATCAGGTCGGAAAACAGGGCCGGGACATTGAGATAGGTACATGGCGATCAGGCAATGGGGTTCGGGCCAAAGGGCCGCAAGGCGCCAAGCATACAAGTGCGCGCTTAGCGCCCGCCGCCCACATCTAGAAGCGCGCCGGTGCAGTAACTGGCCTCCGAACTCAGCAGCCAAAGAATAGCGTTGGCCACTTCCTGTGCGCTGCCAGGCCGTTGCATAGGCACTTGCGGGGCCAGGCGCTGCGCCCGGTCGGGCTCGCCGCCGCTGGCATGGATGTCGGTATCGATGATGCCGGGGCGCACCGCGTTGACGCGGATTCCTTCAGCGGCTACTTCTTTAGCCAAGCCGATGGTGAAGGTGTCTATTGCGCCTTTGCAGGCCGCATAGTCCACATACTGACCGGGGCTGCCCAGCTTGGAGGCGGCGCTAGACAGGTTGACGATGGCCCCGCCGCTGCCGCCATGGCGCGTGCTCATGCGCAACACGGCTTCGCGGGCGCATACAAAGCTGCCCAGCACATGGGTGTTGAGCATGCGCGATAAACGTGCCACGCTCATGGCATCGACGCGGGAACTGACATCGACTACGCCTGCGTTATTGACCAAAGCGGCCAAGGGCCCCCATTTGGCGTCTATGCGGGCAAACATGGCCAAGATTTCGTCTTCGCGGCTGACATCGGCTTGCAGGGCTATGGCCTGGCCGCCGCTATCGCGGATAGTGCGTACCACCTCGTCAGCGGCTAGGGAGTTGGACTGGTAATTGACCGCCACCGCATAGCCCGCCTGCGCTGCCGCCAGCGCCGTCGCCGCACCAATGCCGCGCGAGCTACCGGTAATTAGCATGATTGGGGCGTTCATGGGCTTGCCTTCGCCAGCGCGGGGTTTTGTTTCGGCCACGCGCAGCGCGAAGAAAGTGCGCTGCCGTGCCGCGCTAGCACCGCCTCGCGTGCCGGAGTGAGAAAGCAGTGCCGCATGGGCGCTGCGTCAGGCTTTGCGCAAGGCGCGCGCAGCGTCTAGCGCAAAGTAGGTGAGCACGCCATCGGCGCCAGCACGCTTGAACGCCAGCAGGCTCTCCAGCATCACGGCCTCGCGGTCCAGCCAGCCGTTTTGCGCGGCGGCCATCAGCATGGCGTACTCGCCGGACACCTGGTAGGCAAAGGTCGGCACCTTGAATTCGTCTTTGACGCGGCGCACCACGTCCAGGTAAGGCATGCCGGGCTTGACCATCACCATGTCGGCGCCTTCTGCAATGTCCATGGCCACTTCGCGCAACGCTTCGTCGCTGTTGCCCGGGTCCATTTGGTACACCTTTTTATTGCCCTTGCCCAGGTTGGCGGCCGAGCCCACAGCGTCGCGAAAGGGGCCGTAAAACGCGCTGGCGTATTTGGCGCTGTAGGCCATGATGCGGGTGTGTACCAGTTTTTCCGCTTCCAGCGCTTGGCGGATGGCGCCTATGCGCCCGTCCATCATGTCGCTGGGCGCCACGATGTCCACCCCGGCGTGCGCCTGTGTAAGCGCCTGCTGCACCAACACGGCGGTTGTCTCGTCGTTCAGGATGTAGCCCTCGGTTTCGGGCCGGGTGTCGGGCAGGCCGTCTTGGCCGTGGCTGGTAAACGGGTCCAGCGCCACATCGGTCATGATGCCCAACTGGGGAAATTCTTTTTTCAGGGCGCGCACCACGCGGGGCACTAGGCCGTTCGGGTTGAGCGCCTCGGCGCCGTCATAGGTTTTTAGCGAGGGGTCGATCACCGGAAACAAGGCCATCACCGGGATTTCCAGCTCCACACAGGCCTGGGCTACGGGCAGCAGCAAGTCCAGACTCAGGCGCTCCACGCCCGGCATGGACGGCACAGCCACGCGCTGGCGCTGCCCTTCAACGACGAAAACCGGATAAATCAAGTCATGCGCCGTGAGGGTGTTTTCGCGGACCAGATTGCGGGTAAAGCTGTCGCGGCGCAGGCGGCGGGGACGGCCAATGGGGAAGGGTGCGGGGGAGATCATGGGGAAAATTGTGCCTGATTTCAGAAGCTAGCGGGAATAAAAATGGCCTACGCGAAAGTCACTGTCCGCTGCGGGCCAGCCCAAGGCTATGTGCCATTTACAACACATAAAACAATTTTTTTAAACAAAACAAAAAATTCGTGACTTTTTTGCCAAGAAAGATATACTTTTGGCTGGGAACTTAGGTTCCCCCCGCTTTTCCTCCCTGAGCGGGGCCTTGATGTGTGACAGCAAATAGGCTTAACACCCCGGCCGTGTGCTGGGGTTTTTTTTGCCCGTTTTTCCGACCCAACCCCCCTGCGGGGCTGCCGCTACACTTTGTGCATGCTCTGGGTCAAAGCCTTCCATATTGTTTTCGTCGCCAGTTGGTTTGCCGGGCTGTTTTATCTGCCGCGCATTTTTGTCAATCTGGCGATGGTAGAGCCCGGTTCTGAGGCCGAACGCGCGCGATTGCTGCTGATGGCGCGCAAGCTTTTGCGCTTTAGCACCGTGCTGGCAGTCCCGGCGCTGGGCTTGGGGCTGGCTTTGTGGCTCTATTACGGCATCGGCCTGGGGCCGGGCAATGGCTGGATGCACGCCAAGCTCGCCGTGGTCATCCTGACCCTGGGCTACCACCACCTGTGCGCCCGCATCCTGCGCCAATTGGAAGTCCAAACCGTGTTGCGCAGCCATGTATGGTTCCGCTGGTTCAACGAAATCCCGGTGCTTTTCCTGGTGGCAGCGGTATTGCTGGTAATACTCAAGCCTTTTTAACGGTACCGTGCCATGCACAAATCCGCTGCCTGGCCCTTGACCTGGATGTACTGCACGCTGGTGGTGTATGCCAGCTTGTACCCGTTTGCCGATTGGCGTGACCAGGGCATTGCGCCCTGGGCCTTCCTAGCGGCGCCAATGCCGCGCTACTGGACCGGCTTTGATGTCGCCATCAATATCGCCGGTTACCTGCCGCTGGGCGCATTGCTGGCTTGGTTAGGTTTGCGCACCCGGCACAGGGTGCCACCGGCCTGGCTGGCCGTGGCCTGCGGCACGCTGCTGTCCTTGGTGCTGGAAACGTTGCAAAGCTATTTGCCCCAGCGCGTCGCCTCGCGCGAGGACTGGTTGCTCAACACCCTAGGCACTATCGTGGGGGCGCTGTCTGCGCTGTACCTGGCGCGGCGCGGCGGCTTGGTGCGCTGGGACGGCTGGCAACGCCGGTGGCTGACGCCGCAATCGCGCGGGGTGCTGGTGCTGCTACTGAGCTGGCCGGCCGCGCTCTTGTTTCCCTCCGCAGTGCCCTTTGGCTTGGGCCATGTGTGGAGTGGTTTGCAAGAGTTGGCCGAGGCAACGCTGGCTCTAGGCGCACATTGGTTTGAGGGTGCACAGTTACCCAAGTGGTTCGCCGCTATCGACACTGCACCCTTGGGCGCCGGCGCATCGCTCGCTTGCGTGGTAACCGGATTGCTGGCCCCTTGTTTGCTGGGTTTTGGCGTACTGCATAGGCCCAAACACCGTATCTGGCTGAGTCTGGCAGTGGTGACTTTGGGTACAAGCGCCAGCGGGTTATCAGCAGCCCTGAGTTGGGGGCCGACGCACATGTGGTCTTGGCTGGACGGCACCACCACCGCAGGGCTGGCACTTGCGCTGGCGCTTGCCATGGCCTTGGCGCGTTTGCGCTGGCGCTGGGCTGCGGTCCTGGTTTGTGTCTTGCTGTGCTGCCATGTAGCCTTGCTGAACCAGGCGCCGGGCAGCCCGTATTTCGCGCAAACCTTGCAATCCTGGGAGCAGGGGCGCTTTGTGCGTTTCAACGGCTTAGCCGAATGGCTGGGCTGGCTCTGGCCGTATGCGGCCATCGCATTAGCGCTAGGCCGGATTCGCTTAGCCAGTAGCGAATCTAAAATCGGCTTATGACTTCCACCCCATCCGCTGCGCCAGCCGCAGACACCAGCTATTACGAGCGCCATATTTTTTTCTGCCTGAACGAACGCAAAAGCGGCGAAGAATGTTGCGCACAACTCCAGGCGCAAGCCGGGTTTGACCGCTGCAAGCAGCGTATCCGCGATGTCGACCACAACGGCCCCGGCCGGGTCCGCGTCAACAAAGCCGGTTGCTTGGACCGCTGCGCGGGTGGCCCGGTGGCTGTGGTGTATCCCGAGGCGGTTTGGTACACCTATGTGGACAGTGCCGATATTGACGAAATCGTGGATAGCCACCTACTGGGGGGCAAACCGGTCGAGCGCCTGCGCCTGCCCCCCAACGTGGGACGCTAAGCGCACATGCATCCGCGTAGCCAGCAGCTGGCACTTCAGGGGCCAGCGGGCAGCTTGCAAACCCACGTGGACATGCCGACCCTGCAGGCGGGGCAAGCGCCTGTGGGTATCGCAGTGATTGCCCACCCCCACCCGCTTTTTGGCGGCACCATGGACAACAAAGTCGTGCAAACCATGGCACGCGCTTTTGTACAGGCAGGTTGGTTGGCGGTGCGCTTTAATTTTCGGGGTGTGGGCGCTAGCGAAGGCGCCTATGACGAAGGGCGCGGCGAGTTACATGACCTGCTTGCGGTGATCGACCATTTTTCTCCCGCCGCAACGCAGCAAGGGGCGCTGGCATTGGCCGGTTTTTCTTTCGGTGCTTTCGTGACTTCCCACGCGGTGCAGGCTTTGCATGCAGTGCGCACCATAGACCGGCTGGTGTTGGTCGGTACAGCCGCGGGGCGCTTTGCGGTAGCCGAACTGCCCAAGGACTTGCATGCCAAAACCCTGGTGCTGCACGGCGAGGCGGATGACACCGTGCCCCTGGCCGCCGCGCTGGACTGGGCCCGTCCGCAAAACCTGCCGGTAGTGGTCTTACCCGGAGTGGGGCATTTTTTTCACGGACAATTACCGCTGCTGCGCGGCTTAGTCGCACGCCATGTGATGCTGACCTTGGCGTAGGAAAGGTTTGCAGATTTGTATCTTTGCAATGAGCGCGGTGACACGGCGATCAACGTGTGTTCGATATAGAGAGAAAACTGCCGTGTTTCACTGTGCCCGCTCTGATGGAAAGCGAAGCATGCAAAGTATCCTTGCATGCAAACTATCCGCCTCGCGCCATTTTATTTTTAAAGACGCCTCGCCTATGCGCGGGCCGTATTCCACTCCCAAAGGTTTTGAATTCATGAAATTTTTTGTTTCCTGCCTGCTCGCTATTTCTCTACTGGCCAGTGCCCATGCGCAAACTCCGCAGCCGCCCGAGATCGCGGCGCGCGCTTATTTGTTGCTCGATGTGTCGGCACACCAGGTGCTGGCGACCAAAGACGCAGATATGCAAGTGGAGCCGGCCTCGCTTACCAAGCTGATGACGGCCTACCTGGTGTTTGATGCCTTGAAGTCCGGCAAGATCAGTCTGGACCAGAAGTTTCCTGTGAGCGAGCGCGCCTGGAAAATGCCAGGCTCGCGCATGTTCATCGACCCCAAAATGCAAGTGCCGGTGGAAGACCTGATTAAGGGCATGGTGGTCCAGTCTGGCAATGACGCCACCATCGCGCTAGCCGAGGGCGTGGGCGGCGATGTGCCGCGCTTTGTGCAAATGATGAATGCGCAGGCCCAGGTGTTGGGCTTGAAAGGCACCAGCTACAAAAACCCCGAAGGCCTGACCGAGGCCGGTCACACCACCACCGCGCGCGATCTGGGTATCCTGGCGACCCGCTTGATGGCTGATTTCCCGCAGTACGTCGGCTATTACGCTCTCAAAAAATACCGCTACCCGGGCACCCCGGCGGCCAACGACACCAACCGCAACCTCTTGTTGCAACGGGACCCTACGGTCGACGGCCTGAAAACCGGCTATACCGAAGCTGCCCGCTATTGCATGGTGGCCACCGCCCGGCGCGACTACGCCAGCCTGGGCTCGCAAGGTGTCAGTCCAAGTCGACGACTGTTGTCTATTGTTCTGGGCACGGCCAATGAAAATGCCCGGGCCAATGAGTCGCAAAAGCTGCTCAACTGGGGCTTTACCGCCTATGAACCGGTCAAATTGTTTGACCCCGGCCAGGCCGTGGTGACGGCGCAGGTCTGGAAAGGCAGCGCTTCGACTGTCCGTGTGGGCCATCCCCAAGGGGTTTTGGTAGTTTTGCCGGCCGGCAGCGCTGGCAAAGTGACGACCGAGGTGATACGCAAGGAGCCATTAATCGCACCGATCACCAAAGGCCAGGAAGTGGCCAGCCTGCGCGTGCTGTCTAGTGGAGTGGAAGTGGCGCAAATGCCTTTGCAAGCCCTAGAAGCAGTCGATCAGGCCGGCCTTTTCGGGCGTGCCTGGGATGCTTTGCGTCTTTGGATACGCTAGGCGCCAGGCTCATCTAGGCCAAATAAAGCCCGGCTTCCCTGATTTCTGGTATATTAGAAGGCTTTTCGGAAACTTCCGAAGGGCTCTGTGTTTTCGAAGTTTTTGATTCGTGTAGCTCCTGCGCAGCGGGAGATTTTTCTTTAGGAGGCTTAAGTGCCAACCATTAACCAGCTAGTGCGTCAGGGGCGCGAGGTCGAAACGATCAAGTCCAAAAGCCCTGCGATGCAGAACTCGCCGCAGCGCCGCGGCGTGTGCACCCGCGTGTACACCACCACCCCCAAGAAGCCAAATTCTGCGCTGCGTAAAGTGGCCAAAGTGCGCTTGACCAACGGTTTTGAAGTGATTTCCTACATCGGCGGCGAAGGCCACAACTTGCAAGAGCACAGCGTAGTGCTGGTGCGCGGTGGCCGCGTTAAGGATTTGCCTGGTGTGCGTTACCACATCGTTCGTGGTTCGCTGGATTTGCAAGGCGTGAAAGACCGTAAGCAGTCGCGTTCCAAATACGGCGCCAAGCGTCCCAAGGCAAAGTAAACCGGGGTTTCCCTGGTCTTTTTTTAGGTGCTGTTCCCCGCGTGGCGCGGTGGTCCAGCGTAGTGACCCGAAGCACAAAATTGTTTGTGTGGGTCGAGTAAGTGGGAGTCTTATGGCTCCCGCGGTGTCCCTAGTGGATGCCAACTGAAGCAAAGAGGTGAAAAAATGCCACGTCGTCGCGAAGTCCCCAAACGTGAAATCCTGCCCGATCCAAAATTCGGCAATGTCGAGCTGTCCAAGTTCATGAACGTCATCATGGAAGGCGGCAAAAAAGCAGTCGCCGAGCGCATTATTTACGGTGCGTTAGAGCAGATTGAAAAGAAACATCCCGGTAAAGACCCACTCGAAGCCTTCACCGTTGCCATCAACAACGTCAAACCCATGGTCGAGGTCAAGTCCCGCCGTGTTGGTGGCGCCAACTACCAAGTTCCTGTTGAAGTGCGCCCCGTGCGCCGTTTGGCCTTGTCTATGCGCTGGATTAAAGAAGCGGCGCGCAAGCGTGGCGAAAAATCTATGGCGCTGCGCTTGGCCAACGAGTTGCTCGAAGCCACCGAAGGACGTGGCGGTGCCATGAAAAAACGCGATGAAGTGCACCGTATGGCCGAAGCCAACAAGGCGTTCTCCCACTTCCGTTTCTAAGCAGCGCGCGCCGGCGGGCCTTCGTGCCCGCGCCGCCATGGCGCAGTGTCATCACACTGTTGCAGCGGTGCTTTAGCCTTAGCGACCGGCCGCAAGCAGCGCCTTTAAGCGCACCGATTATTGAAGACCCAGATCAAAGAAGGATCCACCATGGCTCGCCATACCCCTATTGAGCGTTACCGCAACATCGGCATTTCAGCGCATATCGACGCCGGTAAAACCACCACGACCGAGCGCGTGTTGTTTTACACCGGTGTGAACCACAAAATCGGTGAAGTGCACGATGGGGCTGCCACCATGGATTGGATGGAGCAAGAGCAGGAGCGCGGTATCACGATTACCTCGGCTGCCACGACTTGCTTCTGGAAAGGCATGGACAAGTCCTTGCCAGAGCACCGCATTAACATCATCGACACCCCTGGACACGTGGACTTCACCATCGAGGTGGAGCGTTCTATGCGTGTGCTGGACGGCGCCTGCATGGTTTACTGTGCCGTGGGTGGTGTGCAGCCCCAGTCTGAAACGGTGTGGCGCCAGGCCAATAAGTACAAAGTGCCGCGCCTGGCCTTTGTGAACAAAATGGACCGTACCGGTGCCAATTTCTACAAGGTCGTGGATCAGATGAAACTGCGCCTTAAGGCCAGCCCTGTGCCCATGGTGATTCCAATCGGCGCGGAAGAAAACTTCGTTGGCGTGGTGGACTTGCTCAAGATGAAAGCCATCATCTGGGACGAGGCCTCGCAAGGCATGTTGTTCGATTACCGCGATATTCCTGCGGATTTGGTAGAACTAGCCAAAGAGTGGCGCGAAAAAATGGTGGAAGCTGCGGCTGAAGCCACCGAAGAGCTCATGAACAAGTACCTCGAAGAAGGTGACTTGACCGAACTGGAAATCAAAGCCGGTATCCGCGCGCGTACGATTGCCAGCGAAATCCAGCCCATGTACTGCGGCTCGGCCTTCAAGAACAAAGGCGTACAGCGTATGTTGGACGCGGTGATCGAGTTTATGCCCTCGCCTGTGGACATCCCACCCGTGAACGGTATGGACGAAGACGAAAACCCGGTGGTGCGCCAGGCCGACGACGGCGAGAAATTTTCCGCGCTGGCATTCAAATTAATGACCGACCCGTTTGTGGGCCAGTTGACATTTGTGCGCGTGTATTCCGGCGTGCTGCAAAAAGGCGACAGCGTGTACAACCCGATCCGCGGCAAGAAAGAGCGTATCGGTCGTATCGTGCAAATGCACGCTAACAACCGCGAAGAAGTCAGCGAAATTCGCGCTGGCGACATCGCCGCCTGCGTCGGCCTCAAAGACGTGACCACCGGCGAGACCTTGTGCGACCCGTCTGCTATCGTCATGCTCGAACGCATGATCTTCCCTGAGCCCGTTATCACTCAGGCCGTGGAACCCAAGACCAAGGCCGACCAGGAAAAAATGGGTATCGCTTTGCAGCGTCTGGCGCAAGAAGATCCGTCTTTCCGCGTGAAGACCGACGAAGAGTCCGGCCAGACATTGATCGCCGGTATGGGCGAGTTGCACTTGGAAATTATTGTCGACCGCATGAAGCGCGAATTCGGCGTGGAAGCCAATGTCGGCAAGCCCCAGGTGGCTTATCGCGAAACCATTCGCAAGACTATCGAAGATGCCGAAGGCAAGTTTGTGCGTCAGTCCGGCGGTAAGGGCCAGTACGGCCACGTCGTGCTCAAGATTGAGCCCAATGAACCCGGTAAAGGCATCGTATTTGTTGACGCCATCAAAGGCGGTGTGGTGCCGCGCGAGTACATTCCCGCGGTCGAAAAAGGCATCCATGAGGCCGTTACGCAGGGCGTTCTAGCTGGTTATCCGGTGGTGGACGTGAAAGTGACTTTGCACTTCGGCTCCTACCACGATGTTGACTCCAATGAATTGGCCTTCAAGATGGCTGCGATCTTCGGCTTCAAAGAAGGCTGCCGTAAAGCCAGCCCGGTGATTTTGGAGCCCATGATGGCGGTGGAAGTCGAAACGCCCGAAGACTATGCTGGCAACGTGATGGGCGATTTGTCCTCACGCCGCGGCATGGTGCAAGGCATGGAAGACATGGTCGGTGGCGGCAAGGCTATCAAGGCCGAGGTGCCTCTTTCCGAGATGTTTGGTTACTCGACCACGCTGCGCTCTATGTCGCAAGGTCGCGCTACCTACACCATGGAATTCAAGCACTACACCGAAGCCCCGCGCAATGTGTCCGAAGCCATCATGGCTGCACGCGCCAAGTAAGTTTTCAAACGGTCTGCGACGTTATGCCATCCTGTGCCCGTGCGGGATGAATCAGCAATAGCGTGCAAACCTTAAATCACACACGGGCCTTGCTCTTTTTGGAGAATTGAAATGGGAAAAGAAAAATTCGCGCGTACCAAGCCCCACGTCAACGTAGGCACCATCGGCCATGTGGACCATGGCAAAACCACGCTGACAGCGGCGATCACGACAATTTTGTCGGCCAAATTCGGCGGTGAAGCCAAGGCCTATGACCAA
>CAMBNY010000050.1 GCA_945869165.1 Comamonas sp. lk
CAATTTGCCGCCGAGATGGCACTTAGCAAGCGTACAAATGTAAACTTGTCTTATGGTCAAGATCAACAGTCGGGCGCAGTTGCGACGAACGATCAATACCGCCTTTCTTTGAACCACAGCTTCTGATTCCCTGCTGGCTTACTGCCAGCTTAGGCGTGAAGCAAGCAAAATCCCCCGCCTCGGGAAACCGGGCGGGGGATTTTCTTTTTTGCTCTGCGCAATTGCGCCTGCGCTACTAATGTTCCAAGCCCACAAAACGAGCCTGCCCCGCGCTTGGGCAAAGATTGGGTGCGACCACACGCAGCCTACGACACGAGTAGCCCAGTCGGCGAGTGTGGGAAGTCGCTGCGAAACGATCCCGCGCGCGCACTTTGGCGTTTCCCGTACCAATAAGTAAAACCCCCCGCCGTGTCGCCACAGCGGGGGGGTTTCAGGTTTCAAACTCTCACGCTGGCTTGATGCCAGCGGGGAATCAGAAGCTGTGGTTGATAGTCATGCGATAGGTGTCTTGCACGAGGTCAGAACCATTAAGCGCTTTGCCTCCAGTAGTGTAGGTACCCCAAGAAGCATTCATGCTTGTACGCTTGCTGAGCTCATAGGTAGCGCCCAAATTAAATAGGGAGTTAGTAGCACGGACGGCGTAGTTGCCACCCATAGTCCAAGCACCCAACGGAACACTGACGCCCATCAGATACGCGCTGTCGTCAGTTCCGTTTGGCTTGAAGCGACGGGGGCCGTCAATACTCATACCAAACTTGGCGACGCCAGCGTCATAGATAGCGCTGATGTCGTAAGAGACCAAGCGCGGGTCAGCAACAGGTAAAGCCGCCAACGCCGCTTTGAACTCATCCGTGATGGTGCTTTGATTGTAATTAGCCGAGACCTTCAATGGGCCTGCTGCGTAGGCTAGGCCTGCGGTGTAGGTCGAAGCGCCTGCGTTGGCATTGCCGTCGCCTGCGCCAAATCCACCTGTGCCGATGGCTGCATTGTAGGGATTGGCAGTGTAAGTTGTGCTGTAAGCCTCACCATACTGCAATTTGCCAGTCAGGCCGGCGGCCAAAGGCATTGCGAAGTACAACACGTCGGCTGGAGTCCGCGAGATCACGTTGGCAACATCAAATGCGCCATTCCAAAGGATGACAGGACCGACCATGCCAGCAGCTTGGTTGCCGCCGGAACGTGTGTTGACCAAGCCAACTACGCCCATAGGGGTGGTCAAGGTCAAGGATTTGTTGTCGCCGTAGGCCTTAGCAGCAAATCCACCGTCTTGGTTGAACTCCATGAAGGCAGCCACTTTATAGCCATTGCCCATGTCTTCCGACACAGAAACGTCGATGTAAGCAGCCGAATTAACCAAGCCATGGGCCGCGCTGCCGGTAGTACGATCCTGCACGTCCTTTAAAAATGCAAAGCCAATACCACCAGTCAAATTAACGTTTTGTGCAGAAGCTGCACCGACGGCTGCGATAGTAGCCAAAGCACCGCATATCGCTTATTTGAATATTGTCAGAAAAAGACAGTAAATGTCAGAAATTGTCAGTATAATATTCTTGTCAAGAATAAAAATTGTGTTTAATTTATTAAATTAAATACAATTTTTGGTTAATTTTAGAAAATATAAAAAATATTTATTTACAGAAAAAATTTGAAAGTAGTAAAGTTTTAGGCTTACTATTCCCACCACGAGGTTCAGGCTGGTTTCGTCGAAGTTACCTGCCTAGGGCTTTACCACTGGGAATTGGCCTTGGAAACTTTGGAGCTCCGTTTCAGTCAGTCGAGCGCCAATGATGGTGAAGGCTTTTCCACGCCGCAGCGCGAGCGCAGCGTGCCGATTCGCGATTCGATCACCCGGGTGCCGGGGTACCCCAATAAGTTGGTGGTTTACCGGATTGCGGCGAGCCGGTATTGGCAGGCGCGCTGCTGGATCGATGGGCGCCTTCGCAAGCGCAGCACCAAAAGCGCCGATTTAAAGCCGAGCCTGGACATGGCCAAGGCGTTTTACGAAGAATGGCTGATCGACGCCGCCATGCAACGCCGCTTGCGCGACATGAGCCATGGCCAGATGAGCCTCTTGAAAGCGCAGGCACTGGCTGCCCCTGATGCCGATCGGGCCCAACGCACTGATGCCGTCCCCCACTTTGGCACGCTGGCCGCCCAGCCTTTATTAAACGAAGCGTCCCGTGTGCAGCGTGGTGAATCCAGCAAAGCGGGTTTGATGATTTTGCGCAACCGACTGGCGCACCCCGTCTTGATGCAATGGGCCGAAACGCCGTGTACACAAATCACTTACCAGGCGCTGCAAAACCTGATCAACCATTTGAGCGCCGACAACTCGACCACCACGATTCACCAATACCTGGTCGCGGTGCGCAAGGTGCTCAGGCACGCGCTGTCTTTGCACTTGATTGAAGTGATGCCGGAGTTTCCGAAAATTCGGGTGAATTCGCAATCGCGTGGTGCGTTTACGCCCAGCGAGTATTGGCGCATTTTGCGCTGCGCGCGGCGTCTAGCAGGAAAGCCTTATCCGGACAGCAGCCGCGCCATCCGCCTCAAAAACAATATCCGCAGCAGCGATCAAAACATGCCGCTGGACTTGTCCATGGCCGCTGGTTTTATGGTCAATGCGTTTATTCGGCCCAGCGATTTACGCACCTTGAGGCACCGGCACATCGAGGTAGTGCGCGGCGACAACACCTATTTGCGCATGACCCTGCCGGAGACCAAAAGCCATGGCAAGCCCATCGTGACGCTGTATCCGGCGGTCCGGATTTATGAGCGCATCGTGGCCACCAACGAGGCCATCGGACGGGCCAACCCGGACGACTTTGTGTTTTTGCCGAAGATTGCCAATCGCAATTACGCCTTAGCCGTGCTGGGGTTTCATCTCAATTGGGTGTTGAATGAGACCAATCTGAAGATGGGCCCCCACGGACAGCCGCGTAGTCTGTATAGCTTTCGGCACAGCGCGATCACCTTCCGACTGCTGTATGGCCAAGGTATCGATTTGATCACCCTGGCGCGCAATGCCCGCACCAGCGTGGAGGTGATCAATACCCATTACGCCAGCACCTTGACCGGAGAGCAGAACATCGCCATGCTGCAAAGCAGGCGCACCAAAATCAATCCCAACGTGGTGTAGCGCGGCGTGATGCAAACCAGTCGATGGCCCGCCTTCAGGGGCCCGAAAAGCAAAAAACCCTAGCAACACAGGTGCTGCTAGGGTTAAAAGTGGTGGCCTGGGGCGGAATCGAACCACCGACACAAGGATTTTCAATCCTCTGCTCTACCGACTGAGCTACCGGGCCAAGGAGCGGGATTGTAGCGCTGAAAAGTACGTTTTCCGCGCCCGCTTCGAGTAAGGGACAGCTGCGGCGCTTTGCACTGGATGCCGCTCGCGCCCTGGCACTGCACGACCTTGACGACTTGGTGAAAACCGCTGTCGCAATTGAAGCGGTCAAGTTGGCCGGGTTCAATACACTGTCGGCTGGCCTTGGTGGCCCCCCCAATTTCCAGTTTCTGTAGGAGCAAGCGCAAAAATGGCCCAATTTCCTGAACGCGCCAAAGTGGTCATCATCGGCCAAGGCGGCATCGTCGGCGCCTCGGTGGCCCACCATCTGATTGAACGGGGCTGGGACAACATGGTCGGCATCGACAAGTCCGCCATCCCGACCGACGTGGGTTCCACGGCACACGCTTCTGATTTTTGCTTCAACACGATGCACGATCAGATGACGATCTTCACCACGAAGTACAGCATCGACTTTTACGAGAAGATGGGCCGCTACGACCGCATTGGCGGCATTGAGGTGGCGCGGGTCGGTGACGACGAGCGCATGCTCGAGCTCAAGCGCCGCGTGGCCTCGGGCAAGGCCTTTGGCAACCGGGTCGAGCTCATCAGCGCCGCCGAAGCGAAGGCCAAAATGCCGCTGCTCGAAGAAAGTATGTTGCAAGGCGCCCTGTGGGACCCGGACGCCGGCTTAGTCAAGCCGCGCTCCCAAATGGTGGCGGGTGAACTGGTCGACGCGGCAGTCGCGACCGGAAAGCTGCAGTCTTTTGCCAACACGGCTTGCACCGGATTGCGCATCGAGAACGGCCGCATCCAGGGCGTGGAAACCACCAAGGGCTTTATAGCCGCCGATTACGTGGTGGTGTGCGCCGGCCTGTGGGGCCGTCTGATTGCCAATATGGCCGGGGAAGACCTGCCCATCATGCCGGTGGACCACCCGCTGACATTTTTCAAGCCTTACCTCGAATTTGCAGGCACTGGCAAAGATATTGGCTACCCGCTGCTGCGCGACCAAGGCAACTCGGCCTATTTGCGCGACACAGGGGACCCGAAAACGCCGGAGGGCGGTCAGATCGAATGGGGCTATTACGAAGAGAAAAACCCGCGCATGTGCCACCCGCGCGACTTGCTGGAGAAGGAGCAAGCGCGTCTGTCGCCTTCGCAGCGCGACCTGGAACTAGACCAAATCATGGCGCCACTAGAGCGCGCCATCGAACTGACGCCCATCCTGGCTGAACTGGGCTATGACGACAAATACTCCTTCAACGGCCTGTTGCAGGTGACGACCGACGGCAACCCTTCGATCGGCGAATCGTCCAAGGTGCGTGGCCTGTGGTACGCCGAAGCGGTGTGGGTGAAGGACGCACCAGGCGTCGGCAAAATCGTGGCCGACTGGATGACCGATGGCTATACCCATATCGACCACGCCCGCATCGACGTGGCGCGCATCTACCCCTACCAGCAGGATGAGCAATACATCCACGACCGCTGCTACGAGGGTGCCTTCAAGATCTACAACCCGCCGGTGCACAACCGCGAGCCCTACAGCGCCGGGCGCGGCATCTTTAAAAGCCCGTTTTACGAGCGGGAAAAAGCGCTGGGCGCTCACTTTATGGAGCTATCGGGCTGGGAGCGTGCGCATGGCTACGCCAGCAACGAGCATTTGCTAGCGGTTTACGGCGACAAAGTGCCGGTGCGCGCCCATGAATGGGATAACCGCCATTTCTGGCGTGTGTCCAACGCCGAGCACCTGAAAATGACCGAGGACGTGGGCATGATCAACATCTCCCACTTTGCTGAAATCGATGTCGAAGGCCCTGATGCAGCTGATCTGCTGGAATACATTTGCGTCGCCAAAGTAGGTGGCGACACGCCGGTAGGCAAGGGCGTGTACACCCATTTCTTGGACGCCAAAGGCGGCGTGCGCGCCGACCTGACGGTGCTGCGCCTGGCGCAAGACCACTACCGCGTGATCGACGGCGCCGATGCCGGCCACCGCGATCTGGTGTGGATCGAGCGCATGGCGCAGAACCGGGGTGCCCATGTCAAGGTCACCGACACCACGACCGCTTACGGTTGCTTGGGCGTGTGGGGACCCAATGCCCGCGCCACCATTCAAAAGATTGCCGACGAGCCCGACGCCTGGACGCATCAGAACTTTCCCTTTACCGCCTTTCGCAACCTGAAGATTGCGGGCGTGCCGGTGCTGGCTTTTCGAATTTCCTACGTGGGCGAGCAGGGTTGGGAATTGCACTTTAAGTACGAAGACGGTCTGGCCCTGTGGGATGCGCTGTTTGCGTTGGGCGTGACGCCCGTGGGTGTGGAAACCTACGCCAACAGCCGCCGCATGGAAAAGAGCCTGCGCCTGCAAAACGGCGATCTGTTGACGGAATACAACCTCATGGAATGCGACCTGGCCCGCCCCAAAGTCAAGGCCGCCGACTTCCATGGCAAAGCGGCGCACCTTGCTTTTAGGGAGCGCGAACACCAACCGGCTTACCTTTGTACGCTGACCATGACCCACAACATCGACAGCACCGGCGTGGCCCGCTACCCGCTGGGCAACTTGCCGGTGATGGACCCTGCGACTGGCCAAACGCTGATCGACAGCCAAGGCCGCCGCTCCTACACCACCAGCATCGCGTTTGGCCCGACCATCGGCAAGAACATTGCGCTCGCTTACCTGCCCCTTGACTATTGCCAAGTGGAGCGCGAGCTACAGATCCAGTACTTTGACGATATCTATCCGGTCAAGGTAGAAGCAGTGGGCTACGGCGCTTTGTACGACCCGGAAAACGTCAAGCCGCGGTCTTAAAGCCCGGGCTTAGTTGTCGCGGACCTCAGAGCGTTTCAAATTTCGCGATCAAGAGCTGAAATCGCGGGACCGCCTGGTCCCGCCGTCAGGAATCGAACCTGAATTTCACGCTTAGGAGGCATGCGCACTATCCATTGTGCTACGGCGAGGGGTGCGGCATTTTAGGTGCGGACTTTTGAGCGTCTAATGCTGTTGCACGCGGAAATCGGGTCTGTTACGCAAGACTCAGTGCATTACACGTCAACATCAATTTTGGTTTTGTTAAGTTGCTCCTAGCGGATAAACAAAAATATTTTCTGAATCAGTGTGCATCCACACATTCTTGGAAAACACGCCTAAATTGCATGGGGTCTGCGATATCAGAAAACTTCTCTCTTGTGCCACCTGTTCCGATTACCATAATCGCGCCGTAGCCCAATATTCTTCCCAAAATCGATTGATCCACATTAACCGACTCAATCTTGGATAGATTCATTTCAAGAGTTTTCCTGCTGATCAAGCCGGTTTTTATAATTACTCTTTTATTCGTAATAGCGTATTCACTAGTCCAATTTTCTATCAAGGGAGATATGAACAAAGTCATTATTGATTTTAAAGAAATAAATATAATCCAATGATTCTTAGCTTCATAGACCACATTCTCTTCATGGATCAGACTGCTGTTTACATAGCTTCCCATACTATTCTCCTATCGAACAAATCACTATTATTAACTGCCACGGGCGTCATGGCAGCCACTAGTTTAAGTTGCGATGCCCAGAACTTGGCTTGCAGGGGCCGACCATCGGTAGTTTTCCTTATATTCTGTGGTCGGAATGTACACGTCGGAGCTAGAAGTCGACTTTTGTTGAGCAACGGTGCCGCCCCTTGAGGATGGTTGGTTTCGAGAATTTCTTGCGTGCTTCTGCACCACATGAAGTGTGCGTTAGACCGCTGTCAATGAGAAAAGTTTTATCCATTGCTGATAGCGTCAATTTTTGTAAGTTTAGAGTTCTGACGATAATTTTGACGAATCCGAAGTGAAGCTACATTAAGGTCGGGTGCTGGCCGCGTTCGCACCGTGTATGCTAATGTAATGTTTGACAGATGATCATGTAAGAGATTGAACTGGCAATAATATGCCATTTTATGGTGACAGTGAGCGTCCTGTTTGAGAGGGTAATGGGCCAGGTCGGATGAAGCGTTGACTATAAACATATTCTAAAATATTAACAGTTTGGAGCAATAGCAATGATAAAAAACAACTTGGGATTGTTAACCTTCTTATTTTTTACGCTAATAGGATGTAGTCGGGTCGATACGGATAATGCGCATAAGGATGAAAGTAATCCTCCGAGTGGGGCGAAGTCTGCTTTGGAAAATATAATCGATAAAAAATGGAGTATCGGTCAATTGCCGTGTGATTTGAATGGCGGCGCCTATCAAGTTTTTGATCGGCGGCGTGGTTTGATTTTAATTGCTGGCGGCCAAGAGCAAGTCGGAGGTGCACGTACCGAGTTTGAATATATAGATAAAGGCGCTACGCAATTTTCTTATAATCAAAAATACTATGCAAACGATATGGCGGCCAAGTTGCTCGGGGATGCAAAGGCGGTTACGATGATGATCGAAATCCAAGTTAATCAATTAGCAACGAATAAAATCCATTTGCAGAAAAAAATCACTCAGCTTAATTTTGAAAAGCTTATCAATGGGGTTAAAGATTATGAGGTGCAAGTGGAGGAGGTAGAAAACACGCTCTGCGAAGCCCCAACCTCAGCCCCAGCCCCAGCACCAGCACCAGCCCCAGCACCAGCACCAGCACCAGCACCAGCACCAGCGCCAGCGCCAGCGCCAGCGCCAGCGCCAGCGCCAGCGCCAGTGGCGGATAACTCGCCATTTACCCCGAGCTTTGACTGCACAAAGGCAAACAATGGGCAGGAGAAAATGGTTTGCAGTGACAGAGAGTTGTCCAAATTGGATGTAGATTTAAGTCAAGCCTATGCCAAGGCTAAGGAAAAGACTGCAGATAAGGACAAGCTAAAGAAAGAGCAGCTTGAATGGATTAAGTTTTCCTTACGCGCCTGCTCTGATAAGAATTGTTTGCTTGGCGCTTATCAAAAGCGCATATCTGAACTACAGTGATTTATTCTTATGCTTGTAGTTTTAAAAATACCCGGTTTTTTTGATGGCCATTTATACTCGCCTCGCATTATTTTTATTGGAATATGCTAACAGAGTATTCTTGGCATGCACTACGGATAGGAACGCGTTTGTGCGACAGTTATACAACATCCTGGCAATGGCTGGGTAGAACTGTCATAAACTGATGGGATCTGAGTATTTGAAGAGTTGAACGGTTGGATTGAAGCTGATAGAAATCCTTAGACATTATTAATAATCAAGATTAGTTTAGGAGATAAATTTTATGAAAAAAATAAGAGTAACAGTGGTTTTAGCGGTATTGCAACTATTAATTTTTACTTCCACCCCTGCGAATGCCGGTATTGAATTGGTATGTAAGGGCCGCCAAGCGCGAAGTAATCATCGAGTGATTACTGTGGACTGCAGTAAAAGAAAAGAATTTGTAGATATGCTGGGCGCTGCCTGGCGGAAATTGCGGGAAGAACATATCGGGCAGTTCGAAAATATGTGCTGGGAAGCTTACAGCCAAGCAAAGGAGATACCTCCCACCATTTCCTTTTCCGATATTTCTGACGGGTTTTTAATAAGGTGCAATATGGGACTTGCCTATGTCGACTGACGGAAAAGACAGTAATAGGGTGAGCAGGCACCGCCTACCCTAGGCAGGTTTCAGTACGCTACTTTGATTAGTCTGGGTTCTTTTCCGACCCTGCATGAAGGCGTTTGAACAAGGCCATGATCTGTTTGTCGGTAAATCTTAACTTCTTCTGCTAGAAATTTTCCCCAGGCAAGGTTTAGGTATGGAGCCTCTGACCAATTGGGGGGATTGCCGGGGCATTACATTCCAATCGGCATTGTTCTATTTTAAAAATATCTGTTGCTTCATATCCCATCGCAGTACTGCCCGAAAATCACTGAAATGCTTGTCGTCATTCGTTGGGCAAAGCGGTGTTTCACGCTTAGCCGCGTAAAAGCGTTGGATTTGCAGATCTTGGCCTTTTAGGCGATAGCTTGCGGCGTAATGGTAGGCACCGTGGTTGGAATTAACGTTGCGCGGAATTTGCGTGACGGCGACATCCTTGGGAAAGGTCAGGGTTATGGACTCGCTGTAGGCCCTGGAGCCGCATCGCGATGGAAATCGTCGGCTTTGCGGAGGTTTATAAGCCGCCATCCGTCTCCAAAAGCTTGGGACCAATCCATAAGGGATAGTCAGGGCGGTGGGTCCGGGCATATTGACCACGGAATCCAATTGGAATGTGGATCCAATTTGCCACGGCGTATCAAAATCGGACGGATCATTGTTCAGGAATTCGCCTGTTCCAGTTTCCTGGGATTGCTCTAAAAACTCATTGACAATTTCCTGCTTATCTCGGTTCTTATAGCCAAACTGCCTTGCTCGGCTGGAAACTTCTTCTACTCCCCTAGCGGTCCAGGTACTTTCGCCACGTACGCTTCCGTCTTTGCTCAGCTTCATTTTTATCGCTAACTTCAAATAATCCCGTTTCCATGAGGTCATGGGCGTTTTGCCAATAGTTCCTGTGGCGGTCAGAAGAGTGGGCTTGCCCGTGTCCGAATAGGGAAGCGTACCCATTGGTGAAAACCGTGACGTCGAGTCGAGATAAAGGTCTAGCTTAGGTATATAGGTAATCGCGTGATTGAAGGGCGTTGATGTGGCTACCTTGGGGATGCGCAGCGCATCGCCGGAGTTGACCAATGCCGTTGTGCTTTCTATTCCAACCGCCGACAACAGTGCCTCTAACAAAGTGACGTGGTCCTTGCAATCGCCATAGCGATTGTCCAAGGTGCTTTGGGCTGAATGGGGCACAAAACCACCTTCTGCCACGTAAACTGCCACATAGCGAATGTTCTGGCTGACCCAGTTGTAGAGAATGCGAACCTTGGAGTGGTCGTCAGTTACTTTAGCCGTTAATTCCTTCGCAAGCTTCGCAATGGCAGGGGTCACCTCAGCCATCGGTTTCGCCCTGGCTTGATACGCTTGGCCGAACGCAGCATAGTTGGAGAAAGTTGTGAATGCCAAGTGGGGAGCGTAGTCAGACAAATCAGATTGTCCAGCCTCCGCTGGGTAGGCGGTGGCCTGTTTAAAAGAGAACCGGTAGCGGACCGTGCCTGGGGCGTCGCCCGGTAGGTTTTCTATGACGCCGCCTTCGACCTGTGCAGTGTCAAACAGCATTTTGACTTCTGCTGGATGGACCAGGTGGACCTCAGCCAGGAGCGTCGGAGCGTGCGGCGTGTAGTAGTCATACCAAAAAAAATGCCCGGGGAAGTAGGGCGTATGTTGGACTTTGCGTGCACGGTAGTAAACCTGACTGCCGACGTCGACCTTGGGGAAAATAATCACCAGGACCTTACCGTCACTGTATTCCTCGCGCCCATCGCCGTCCTGGCGCTTAATCTTGTCTGCAGGAACATCCATACGGCTGCCGTCTGGCAGCAATGTATAGGCCTCCAGAACCTCCATTTCTTCCAACTTTTCGTTGAAATCAACCCGTAACTCACCCATACCCGCGATACCTTGCTGGGTGTCTACGCTGTACAGGCGCTCCATAATTTGGGTGTAGCCCCCGTTGGGCTTGACATCGACCCTATCGACAGATTTAACCATGGTGTATGCGCTTTTATATTGGGCAAACGCAGTGCTAGCAAGGAAGGTAGCCACAATGAAGAGACACCTGGGAATAGAAATTTTAAAAATCATTATTGAATATATTCACATTTGCTGAGAAGTGCGCTTTATTCTGTCACAGCTACTTCTTCAATTAAATTGTGCGCGACACGCAGCCTGCATATCGCTATCGCGGATGAAACCACATTGGCCTGAGCCAGCCCCTGTAGTCGCCCGGCACAGGGCTTGGAGGTCATTATTTCTAATGAATCCGCATTGGCCGCTGCCCCCGCCGTTATTTGCCCGGCAATAAGCCTGCATATCGTTATCCCGGATAAATCCGCATTGGCCAGATCCTCCGCCCGTATTTGCTCGGCACATCGATTGCAGGTCGTTGTCCCGAATAAACCCACATTGCCCACTCCCTTGTCCTGTCATGGCCCGACAGTAAGCCTGCATATCGCCATCTCTAATGAACCCGCATTGGCCCGAGCCACCCCCCGAAGTTGCCCTGCATTGCGCTTGTAAGTTTGGATCCTTAATGAACCCGCACTGCCCGCTCTGCGCAGTGGATTGCAGATGCACCATCAGTAATAGCAATGGGATGAGAACAATTCGCCAGGAGATCCTATGCATAAGTAAATCCTTCATAGATAAGACATTCGTTAACGGGCAGACCTTCATCCGCTTCACGCAGAAAGCCAATGTTCTTCTTCGGTACATCTATTCTTCGCTGTCAATCTACCATCAATAAGTTTCGACATTTAGCTTACTCCTCACTCCAATTCTGGGGAACTTTCGATCCGATATCGATTAACGGACCATTGCTATTTGAATAATTGATTTACGCCGTAATGCGATCATAAAGTTGTTTTTGAGCAACAAAAAGCATCTTTTACAGCGCCCATACGATTTTTTTGTATTCGTTAGCGTACAAAAATCAACTTTGTCATGTTGAGTGTAGATAATGAAATTGATCGGGGAATGGCTTCCCCGAAATCTTTTGTTGATATTTAATTTTTGAGTAAAGAATATGAAAAATACATTTAAATTTATTTTCGTAATAATGCCTATATTGACGGTGTCCAACGCCTTTGCCCAGATGAGCAACTTTGAGGGCTTAAGCGTTTTCGCATCGACTGGCTCCAATACGTGGAAGGTGGGTTCCGCCAATCCCGCTGACGTTGCTTCTTCTGGCGCCGTGCAGGCTGGCTCAACAGTTGATTCTGTGGATAGTGCTGGTGCGCCGCTGTTTTTGGGCGTGGAGTACACCTATCCCGTAAACGAGAAATTTACCTTGGGCGTATCAGTTGAGGGTAATGTCTTGGGCAGTGGATCCGTGGGCGGCTCCCGTAGGCTTGCTGACGGCACGGCTGATCTCGACTTTACCGCGCAAGTGAAGACCGGCGCGTACCAAATATCTGTGGTGCCTGGGATGTTGGTGGGCCCCCATTCTCTTTTGTACGGAAAAGTCGGTTATTACTCCGCAAGCACTGATTTGATCATCGCCGGCGAAACGAGCTCTTACACATCAAGCGGAATGGGCTACGGTTTGGGTTTGAAGCAAATCTTGACCAAGAATTTCTTTGTGTTCGGTGAAATCGACACCCGCGTAGGAATTGCAAAAAATCAAACTTCGCCTGACAAATTGTGGTCATTCGATGCAAAGCTAGATGGGACCTCGATACTCATCGGTGCCGGTTATAAGTTTTAATACTTTAACGAACCGCTTTTTGCCAGCGCACGGGTAATTCTGGAATTTGGAGTTCCAGACAACTATTTTGAATAGTATTTCCCCGGCTTAACTCGCAAGCCAAACAAAACCGCAATGGCATCTTTTAGATGCCATTGCTTTTTTAGTGCCTACGGTTTGCTGGACTGATCTCTATTTAGTCAGCATTCGCATCGCATCTTCCAGCCCTTTGAGGGTGAGCGGGTACATGCGTTGCTGCATCAGCTGCTGCACCACGCTGATGCTTTGGCGGTATTGCCAGACGCCTTGGGGTTCGGGGTTGATCCAGGCGAATTTGGGGAAGGCGCTGGTCAGGCGCTGCAACCATTCGGCGCCGGCTTCCTCGTTGTTGTATTCCACGCTGCCGCCGGGCTGCAAAATTTCGTAGGGGCTCATGGTGGCGTCGCCCACGAAGATGAGTTTGTAGTCTTTGTTGTACTTGCGGATGATGTCCCAGGTGGCAAACTTTTCGGCAAAGCGGCGCCGGTTGTTTTTCCACATAAAGTCATACACGCAGTTGTGGAAGTAATAAAACTCCAGGTGCTTGAACTCGGTTTTGGTCGCGCTAAACAGTTCTTCCACGCGGGCAATATGGTCGTCCATAGTGCCACCCACATCCATGAGCAGCAGCACTTTGACGTTGTTGTGCCGCTCCGGGCGCATTTTGATGTCCAGGTAGCCGGCGTTGGCCGCCGTCTTGCTGATGGTTTCGTCCAGGTCCAGCTCGTCCTCGTGGCCTTCGCGCGCAAATTTGCGCAGGCGACGCAGCGCTACTTTGATGTTGCGCGTGCCCAGCTCTGTTGTGTCGTCGTAATCTTTGTAGGCGCGCTGGTCCCAAACCTTTACCGCGCTGCGGTTGCGACCTTTGTCCTGGCCTATGCGTATGCCTTGCGGGTTGTGCCCGTAGGCGCCAAAGGGCGAGGTGCCGCCCGTGCCAATCCATTTGCTGCCGCCTTCATGGCGTTCTTTCTGCTCCTCAAAACGCTTGCGTAGCGTGTCCATCAGCTCGTCCCAGCCCATTTTTTCTATTTTTGCCAGCTCTTCGGGGCTGAGTTGCAATTCCAGGTTTTTGCGCAGCCACTCCAGCGGAATTTCTTTGGTGAAGTCTGCAATTTGCTCTACGCCCTTGAAGTAGGCGGCAAAGGCCCGGTCAAATTTGTCGTAATGCTTTTCGTCTTTCACCAGCGTGGTGCGGCTAAGGAAATAAAAGTCGTCAATCGCGTAGCCAGCCGCCTCTTCGCCGCTGGCAGGCTCAGGCACGTTAGGGCCGACCACGCCTTTTTGCAGCGCTTCCATCAGCGTCAAATACTCTTTGACGGACACCGGCAGCTTGGCCGAACGCAGAGTGTAAAAAAAGTCAATCAGCATGGGCTACCTCAACGGGGCTTGTGCAGCGAATAGAGCAGTTGCGCCTTGACCTCAGGCCACTCGCCCGAGCGCAGGCTGTACATCACGGTATCGCGAATGGTGCCGTCGCGGCGCAGCGCATGGCCGCGGATGACGCCGTCTTTGCGCGCACCCAGGCGTTCGATGGCCGCTTGGGATGCAAAGTTGAAATTGTCGGTACGCCAGCCCACCACATGGCAGCCCAGGGTTTCAAAGGCATGCGTCATAAGCAGCAGTTTGCACGCGGTGTTGACGTGGCTGCGCTGCACGCTTTTGGCGTACCAGGTGTAGCCAATTTCCACGCGCTTCACCGCGGGAAGAATGTCGTGGTAACTGCTGCAGCCAATCACTATGCCGCCTGCTTGGTCTAGCACCGTAAAGGCAAAGCGATTGCCCGCTGCGCGCATGGCCAGCGCGTCTTCAATGTATTGGCGGGTGTTTTCCGGTTCGGGCACCGAGGTGACGCGCAAATTCCACAGCGCACCGTCGGAAGCGGCGGCACGCAGGCCTGCTTCGTGCTCCAGCGCCAGGGGCGTTATCGCTACGCCGTAACCGCTCAAGTCCACCGATTCAACAAAGGCCATAGTTTCAACTCTCGTCGTCTTTGTTCTGGCGGCCTTGCTGCCAGCGCCGCGCCCATTGCGAGCCCAGTCCACCGCCTAGCCCCACCAGCACAATACCGACCATGCTGGAGTTGTCATAGCCCGGCGCAAAAACGTCCATGCCAATGAGTTTGCCCAGCCAATAGCCGGTCAGGCAGCCGACGAGAAAGCCGATGGCGTCGGAAAAGCCGACGGCCAGAAAATTGACGCGGGGCTTTTTAGCCATTTCAGCGGTTATTGCGTTGCATAAACATCAGTTTTTCAAAGAGCGTGACGTCTTGCTCGTTTTTCAGCAAGGCGCCCACCAGCGGCGGCACGGCCATTTTGTCGTCCTTGGCCTGCAGGGCCGAGAGCGGGATATCCTCGGCCAAGAGCAGCTTGAGCCAGTCCAGCAGCTCGCTGGTGGAGGGCTTTTTCTTGAGTCCCGGCAGGTTACGCACCTCGTAAAAAGTTTTCATGGCCGCGCTGAGCAGCTCTTTTTTGAGGCCCGGGAAATGGACATCCACAATGCTTTGCATGGTCGCTGGGTCCGGGAACTTGATGTAGTGGAAAAAGCAGCGACGCAAAAATGCGTCAGGCAGTTCTTTTTCGTTGTTGGACGTAATAAATACTAGGGGCCGGTGCTTGGCGCGAATCAGCTCGCGCGTTTCGTAGCAGTAAAACTCCATTCGGTCGATCTCGCGCAGCAAGTCGTTGGGAAATTCAATATCCGCTTTGTCGATCTCGTCAATCAGCAGCGCCACCGGCGTTTCGGAGCTGAAGGCTTGCCAGAGCACGCCTTTGACGATGTAGTTGTGGATGTTCTTGACCCGCTCACCGCCGTCGATGTCCGACAGCTGCGAATCCCGCAATCGGCTAACGGCGTCGTACTCATACAGGCCTTGCTGCGCTTTGGTGGTCGATTTAATGTGCCATTGCAGCAAAGGCAGGTTCAGCGCGGTGGCTACCTCCTCGGCCAACATAGTTTTGCCGGTGCCGGGCTCGCCTTTGACCAGCAGGGGGCGCTGCAGGGTGGAGGCGGCATTCACCGAAAGCATCAGATCTTGGGTGGCAACGTAATTCTTGGAACCGGTAAATTTCATGGGGCGGAAGGAAAGTGGTGGCTAAAGCGGTCAAAGTACCCGGCATAGCCTGCCTTTAAACCTTGGCCGCTCGGCAATTAAGGGCCGATCGGCTTGGCGCAGGCGAGGGGACGGGAGTGGGGTCGATATAATTCGTGATTCAATTTATACCAATATTCATCCGATTGTCCGCGCAAAATGAACCTATTGCTTCGCTCCCTCATCGCACTTGTTGTCGCCTCAGTGACGCTCTCATCCGCATTTGCACAGGACATCAAGGGCGATGCCAAAGCCGGTGAAAAGAAAAATGCCACGTGCCTGGGCTGCCACGCGATAGTCGGCTACCAGGCCAGCTTCCCCGAGGTGCACAAGGTTCCCAAGATTGCTGGCCAGAGCGAAAAATACATTATTTCCTCCCTGAACGCCTACAAAAAAGGCGAGCGCAAGCACCCCACTATGCGCGGTATCGCCGTATCCCTTAACGACCAGGACATGGCTGACCTAGCGGCCTACTTCAGCGCCTTGGGCGTGGATGCCAATGCCAAGCCGCTGGATAAAGTGGGCGGCGGCACTTCCGCCGGTGAGGCCTTGGTGGCCAAAGGCGCTTGCGCTTCCTGCCACGGTGAAAACCTGAACAAACCTATTGACCCGAGCTACCCCATGATCGCAGGTCAGTACAACGACTACCTGTATGTAGCGCTCAAATCCTACAAAGCCGAAGGCAACCCCCAAGTGGGTCGCGGTAACGCCATCATGGGCGGAGTTGCCAAACAGTTCTCCAACGCTGAGCTCAAGGAATTAGCGAACTATGTGGGCAGTCTGCCGGGCGCGCTCAAAACAGTTCCACAGAGCCGCTTCCGTTAAGCCAAAGTTCCCTCATGAAAAAACCGCCTTCAGGCGGTTTTTTTCGCTCAATCCCGCGTGGCGTGGCGCTGCACGCAGTCGATATAGGCCTGGCCGTCAGGCGGTCGCCCGGCACGCTGGCTTTCCCACAGCATGGTGCCCAGGCAGTCCATGGCTTCGTGGTGGGCAGTATGCAGAGACTGCCTTTTATGTGTCAGAAGTTCTACTGCCTGGCGAATGCCGCGCGGCTGATCAATACTGCATTGCTCGCTGATGGACAAGTGCATCGACAGGTGCAAAAACGGATTGGTCTGCCCATTGCCCTCGGGGTAAACGCGGACTATGGCGGCGTCCAGGTTCTGAAAATCGGCGTGGTATTCGGGATGTTCCGCAATCCACTGGCTGGCCAGGGTTTCCATGGCGTCCATGGGTTGCGCGCTGTAGGATTTGGCGTACACCGAGCAAAAAAAACGGCGCACATCCTCTTGAGAGGGGTTGAACATGGGGCAAGGTTACCATGGGTGTTTTGGCCGGATTCGTCACTATCCCACTCTCTATGTTTGAAGCCTGGCCCGTCATCACCGATCCCTTTTTCTATGCGGTGGCCATACCGGCAGTGTTGTTGCTAGGGGTGAGTAAAAGCGGCTTTGGCTCGGGCTTCGGGTCTCTGGCCGTGCCCATGATGGCTTTGTCGGTAACGGTGTCCGAGGCGGCGGCGATTTTGATGCCCTTGCTGTTCGTGATGGACGTGCTGGGCAGTGCCGCATTCCGTAAAGATTTTGACCCGGTGTTGCTACGGCGCATCCTGCCTTTCGGCATCCTAGGCATTGTGTTGGGCGCCTTGTTATTCAAACTTGTGCCGCCGCATGCGGTTTCGGCGGTGGTGGGCGTCGTTACCTTGGTATTTTTGGCCCAACGTGTGTTGTGGAAGGCTTCGACCACCCTGTCCCCACCCGATTGGCTGGGACGGGTTTTGTCAGCCACCTCGGGCTTTACCAGCTTCGTGGCGCACGCCGGTGGCCCGCCCATCAATGCCTACTTCATCGGTTTGCGCCTCAGCCCGGTGCGTTTTGCTGCCACCATGTCGTTTTTCTTTTTTGCGCTGAATCTGTGTAAATGGCTGCCCTATGCCTGGCTGGGTTTACTGGATGTGCGCAATATGGCGACGGCCATGGTCTTGCTGCCCTTGGCCCCCGTGGGTGTGTGGGGGGGCGTGCGCCTGGCGCGGCACGTGAGCCAAGTCTTGTTTTACCGATTGGTTTACGCGGGAATGCTGCTTACAGGGCTTAAGCTGGTTTGGGACGGCTTCGCCTAGGGCTTGCCAAACGTCGCCGCAGTGCTAAATTTAGCGCTGGCCCAAGGCAGCCCGGGCCGATAATGGCTGCGGCGCGCTCGTCACCCACCCGATCTCACGTAAAGGTAAGACTGTATGACACGTATTGCTATCGCCAACCCCAAAGGCGGGGTTGGGAAGTCCACTTTGTCCACGCACGTGGCTGGCTATTTGGCTTCGCGCGGCTATGAGGTGATGTTGGGGGATGCGGACGTGCAGCACTCCTCGCGCCTATGGCTGTCGCTGCGGCCGCCATCGGCCAAGCCCATCGGCTATTGGGAAGTGGACCCCCAAGAGTTCACCAAGCCGCCCAAGGGCGCAGACCACTATGTGTTGGACACCCCGGCGGCGCTGGCGGGTAGACAACTTAAAGAGGTGCTCAAGTGGGCGGACAAAGTGCTGGTGCCTTTGCAGGCCAGTATTTTTGATATTTACGCCACCCGAACCTTTCTCGATGAATTAGCCGCCAGCCGGCATGCTGAAAACGTGGAGGTGGGGATCGTCGCGATGCGCCTGGATGAACGTACCTTGGCAGCCGACCAGTTATTTGCGTTTGTGAAATCTTTGAATCTCCCGACCGTAGGTACTTTGCGCGATACGCAAAATTACGTGCACCTCGCCGCCAACGGTCTTACCGTCTTTGACGTGCATACCAGCCGCATGGAACGCGACCAGGACCAATGGAAACCGATTGGCAAATGGCTTGAGCGCTGATCGCGGCGATTGAAGCGACTATTTACTTTTACTCCGAACCACCATGCGAAATTTCGAAACCTTGCAGGAACTAGCTGCGCTCGCGGGCCAGCCCATCTCCACCAGCGATTGGGTCAGCATTACCCAGGAGCAAATTAATCAATTCGCCCAAGCAACGGGGGATCACCAGTGGATCCATATCGACGAGCAGCGTGCCAAAGCGGGGCCTTTCGGCGCGCCGATCGCCCATGGGTTTCTGACGCTTTCGCTGATTCCGCTTTTTTTCGCGTCGGCTATTCATATTGCCCAGACGCGTATGGGTGTGAATTACGGGTTGAACCGGGTGCGTTTTACCGGCCCGGTGCCAGTGGGCAGCCGTGTGCGCGCCAGCATCAAGCTGCTGCGTGCCGACGCGGTGGAAAACGGTGGTTTCCAGTTCACCTGGGAAGTAAGCACCGAGCGCGAAGGCGTGGCCAAGCCGGTGTGTGTCGCCGAATCGATCTCGCGCCTTTATCCCTGAGGGATTGCAGCGGCGCCAAAGTCGTTTTGCCGCCAGGCTTCAAATACGGTTACGGCTACCGCATTGGACAGGTTTAGGCTGCGTTGGCCCGATTGCATGGGGAGCTTTAGGCATTGCGCGGGGCTGAAGCTGGCGCGCACCGTATCGGCAAGCCCTGCGGTTTCTGATCCGAACACCAAGCAATCGCCGGCCCTGAAGCGGATAGCGTATGGGCTGACCCTGCCGCGCGTAGTCAGCGCAAACATACGCTCAGGTTTCACGGTGTCCAGAAAGGCTTGCCAGCTGGCGTGTTTTTGGACACTGGCGTACTCGTGGTAGTCCAAGCCGGCGCGCCGCATGTGTTTGTCGTCCATAGAAAAGCCCAGCGGCTCGATCAAATGCAAGCTGCAACCGGTGTTGGCGGCCAGTCGGATGACGTTGCCGGTGTTGGGTGGAATTTCGGGGTGGACGAGAACAATGTGGAACATGCGCGCATTGTCGCGCGGCCCAAGGCATGTGAAACTGCCCTCAATCCGGATGTTCCGCACGGGCAAAGACCAAGGCAGTAATCGTCGCCACACCGGCCTGGCGCAGGGGCTGTGCTGCGGCACGCAAGGAGGCGCCGCTGGTCATGACATCGTCGACCAAAATCACGTTTTTTCCCTCTAAGTCGCGCTGGCGCAGTGGGTCGATGGCGAAGGCGTGCGCCACATTGGAGAGGCGCTCTTTGCGTGCCAGACTGCTTTGCGCCGGCGTATCGCGAGTGCGCAATAGCCATTGCACGCGCGCCTTGGCCGGGGACAGTGCTTGTGCCAGCTGCCAGGCCTGGTTAAAACCTCGGCTTTGTAGCCTTTGGTTGGAGAGTGGCATAGGGATCACCCAATCCGCAGTGTCCAAGGCCGGCTCTATCCAGGGCGCGCTGCGCATGAGCAAAGCCATTCTGCGCGCCCAGGCCGGTTGGGCGCCGAATTTGAAATCCTGCACCAGGCCCGCCCATGGGTAGCCATAGCTTACGGCGGCCAGCGCGGCATCAAGTGGGTTGGGTGCCGCGCGGCAGGCCGAGCAGGGCTGCCCGGCATCTGTCACCACCAGTGCGCAACCTATACAGCGAGGTTTGGGCTGGGCAAACAGGTCAATGCAGGCCTCGCACACGGGCTGGCCGGGCCAGGCATGGCAGACCACACACCGGCTCGGCAGGCGTGCCGCCAGCCCTCGAAACAGCGCGAACATCATCCCACCAATATACTGCTGCTGCGCCCGACGAGCCCATTGCGATGGCCCATTAGCCTGCGACCCGGCCCCCAAATTTCCCCGGCCCGGTCTAAGCCCGCGCCCCTTTGCCCCCTGATGACCGACCAACGCCCACCTACCATCGATGCCCTAGCCGCCCGGCGCTGGGAGGCCTTGCCTCTGGCGGCTAGGCCTCAGCCAGGGGCGCGGCCTGCCTCACCTTGGTTACACGAAGAGGTGGCGCGTCGCATGGAGCAAAGGCTGCAATGGATGGTGAAAAAGCCGGGCAGCTGGCTGCATTGGCAGGTTTTGCGCGGCGGCATCGAGGCGCACAGCTTATTGCGGCGGCGCTACCCAAAAGCCGCCAGCTTTGTTCAGCAGGACCCGCCGCAGGCGTCGGCGCTGGCCCGCGCGGTCTTAAGCCCGCCCTTGTGGTCGCCCCAGAGATGGAAAAACGCTACACGTTTTGAAGCGCCTGCCCAGCCTGTGGATTTGCTCTGGGCCAACATGGCTTTGCACATGAGCCCGGACCCGCAAGCCCTGATCCAGCGCTGGCACCTCTTGGTGCAAACCGATGGTTTTTTGATGTTTTCCTGCCTGGGTCCGGACACATTGCGCGAGTTACGCGATCTCTATGCCAGCCAAGGCTGGCCGGACCCCGCCCATGAATTTACCGATATGCACGACTGGGGCGACATGCTGGTGCAGGCCGGTTTTGCCGAGCCGGTAATGGATATGGAGCGCATCACGCTGTCCTTTTCCTCGTCTACAACTCTGCTGGCCGAGTTGCGCGGCTTGGGCCGCAATTTGCACCCCCGGCGCTTTGCCGGCTTACGGGGCCGAGCCTGGCACGACGCTTTGCACCAAGCCATTGCTGCCGGGCTGCCCGACCCCGACCAGCCTGGGCGCTTGCGCCTGACTTTTGAGATTATTTACGGCCATGCCTTTAAACCAGCGCCGCGCATGGCGGTGCAGGAGCAAACCCTGATCCCCTTAGAGCAGATGCGCGCCAGTTTGCGCGCCCCAAAGCTTCCTTGAGTTAGGGGCTGCTTCTACAAGCCCTTTGGGCGCTCGGTTGGATAGTGCGCCGCAAGGCCAGCCCCAATAGGGGCATGGGCTACAATTCGCAGGCTTTATTGACCCTATTTTTATCCTCATGTGGCCCTATTGTCGGGGCCGCGCCATCAACTCTAAACCGCGTGAGCTTCAGCCATTCCATCGATGCCGATGCGCAAAACCCCCGTTTTGAGTGGGTTTTGCGGCGCCATGCGCCCTTAACGCCAGCCCAAATGCTGGTGTTCTTTGCCTCACTAAGCTTGGTTTCCTTGTGCATCGGCTTGTTTTTCTGGCTACAAGGCGCGCTGTTTGTGTTGCCTTTTGCGGCTTTGGAGACTTTGGCAGTTGGAATTTGTTTTTTGATTTTTTCCAGGCATGTGCTGGATCAGGAGCGCATCGTAGTGGACGGATCTCAGGTGGTGGTGGAACACGAGGAGGCTGGCGTGCGCGAGCGGGCACAGTTTCAACGTGAATGGGTCAGGATCGAGCCACTAGCCGGTGAACACTCGCTCATAGCGGTTTCTGGCCAGGGTAAGACCATGCAGGTGGGGCGCTATGTGCGACCCGAGCGGCGTGAGGCCTTGGCGCATGAGTTACGTCGCGCTGTTCGGATGGGCTGACGCGCCTTGTAAGCCCCGCGACATAGTTTTTTTGCAAACTTTGAGGCATTGAAAGTGAAAACGATGAAGAGCATTTGGAATAAATCAGCTTCAGTGTTGGCAACAGCAGGCGTATGGCTTGGCACTGGCTCCCTGGGCCTGGCTGCCACCGTGAATGACCTGCCCGGTGGGCCTTCGGTACTTCAATTGAATCTGCCTCCTGCAGTGACCGCTATTGCGCGCGAACAGCAATGGCTGCACTGGTTTATGCTGATTCTTTGCACAGTGATTTTTGTCGCGGTGTTTGCAGTGATGTT
>CAMBNY010000051.1 GCA_945869165.1 Comamonas sp. lk
ATTGGCGGGCTGGCCATTAGCCAGGTGCTGTGGATCCGCTCGGTAGGGCATTTGGGTATTGCTTTGTCCTCGCTGCACATCAATGCCACGCCTTTTTACGTGATGCTGATTTTGTTTGCGCTGGGCGGCGCCTGGAACTGGACCCAAGCCGCCGCCGCGCTGGTGGTGGGTGTGGGCGTATTGATCGCGCAGGGCGTGTTTGTCAAAGCGCCAGTGGCAGCGCCAAGTGATGCACTAGACGAGGCTCCCGTAGAGCGCTAAGCGATCTAGACTGCTGCGTCGCTGGCGCGCCTCGCAGCGCTCTAAAGAATTTACTGCGCAGCCGCTTTACCCGCGCCAGCAAAATCCCCGGCGTGTACATGCACCAAGCGGCTCCAATCCATGTATTTGCGGATGGCAGCATTGACTTCTTCCAAGCTGGTGGCTTCTATTTTTGCTAGGCGCTGCGCGGTGTAGTCCATGGTGCGTCCGGTGCTCAGTTGGCCTAGCAAAGTGCCGCTCAGGGCGCCATCTTGCGCCAGGGAAATTTTGCTGGATTCCAGCATAGATTTTTTGGCGTCGTCTAGCTCTTGTGCGGTGACGCCATCGCGCACCAAGCGCTCAGTTTCTTCTCGGATCGCAATTTGCAAACGCGCCAGGTTTTGTGGCGCATGAATTGCATACAAAATCAAATCGGCCACCGGCTCAAAGCTGCTAGCTGACAGCTGACTACCGGCGGAATAGCTGATACCTTCTTTTTGCCGCAGACGCTCTTCCAATCGATTATTCGAGCCGCCACCCAACACGCGGTTACCCAGCGCTAGCGCGATGTAGTCCGGCGCATCGTCACGCAGTGCCAGCGGTAGCGCTGCCAAGTACATGGCGTTTGGTTTGTCCGGCGCGGCGAGCAACAGGCGCGTCGGGCTGGCGCTGTAGGCGTTAGTCGTTAGGCGGGTATACGCTTTGGCACTGCGCCAGTCGCCCCATAAGGCTTGGCTTTGGGTCTGCACAGCAGCGGTATCGAACTCGCCCACCAGGGTCAGCTTAGCGTGGCTGGCCCCATAAAAATCTTGGTAAAAGCGCTGCACATCTTGTACGCTGGCAGCGCGCAAATTGGCCAGTATTTCATCAAAACTCAAGACCTTGCGCACATCGCCCGCCGGGTAGTTGTCCAGCGCCCTGCGCAGCGCTTGCGAGGCCATGGCCTGCGGGTCGCTGCGCTGCGACTCTATTTGCGTGATGCGCTCTTTGCGCAGTAGTTCAAACTCGGCGGGCTGCAATAGTGGCGCGCGCGCAATGTCGCGCACGATATCCAGCACTTGCGGCAGGTGCTGGCGCACGGTTTCAAAGCTGACGTTCAGACTGGAGCCACCCCCATCAACGCTGATTTTGGCCTTGAGTTCGTCCAGACGGCTGCTCAAAGCGGCGCGGCTAAGCGTGCCAGCGCCACGCATGAGCATGCGGGCCGTCAGTGCCGAGATGGTGGCCTGACCTTCCAGCGACTGCGCATCGCCAAAGTCCAGTTGTAATTGGCCGCTGACCGTCTGGCCGCGTGTGGTCTTGGACAGCAGGGCCAGCTGCATGCCGCCGGGCAGCGTGCTGCGCAGTGTGCGTTGACCGATGTTCGCCGGGCTGGCGTCAAAGTTTTCACCGGCATCCACTGCTTTGCGGCCCTGGTAGTTGGCCAAGAGTGCCACCACATCCACCGGCTCGGGTATCACGCTGCGCTCGGGCGCGGCAGTGGGAATGAATTGGCCGAAGGTGCGGTTGCTTTCTTTGAAATAGTTTTCTGCCACTGCCTGGATTTGTTGCACCGTCAGGGCCTCCAAGCGGTCGCGCTCCAAAAAGAACAAGCGCCAGTCGCCGCTGGCAACGCTTTCAGATAACTGCATCGCTAGGCGCTGCGGGTCGTTCATGGTGTCGTCAAAGCCCACCATCAAACTGGTTTTCGCCCGCTGCAACTCTTGCTCGGTGATGGTTTGGGTTTTGATGTTTTCCAAGACCTCTTGCATGGCGCTGCGCAAGTTGGCAACGGATTGCTCCTTGCCCAGCTCGGCCATGAACAAGATGTAGCCGGGTTCGGTGAGTGAAAAATTCCAGGGCACTATTGATACCGCTTTGTTTTTCTCTACCAATTCTTTGTGCAGGCGTCCATTGGGTGTGTCGGCCAATATCTCGGCCAGCGCTTCCATGGCTACCGCATCCGGGTGGCTCGCCGCTGCGGTGTGGTACAGCACGGCGGCCAGTTGGGTATCGCCCACGCGCTTGACGCTGACTTCGCGCGCGCCTTGCTGCACCGGATCTCGGGTGTAGGTCACAGGCAGGCTGCGTGCAGGCTTAGGGATGGCGCCGAAATAGCGCTCTACCAGCGCCAGGGTTTTGGAGACATCGAGCTTGCCGGTAATCACCAACGCCGCATTGTCTGGCTGGTAATACTGGCGGTAGAAGGCTTGTAAGTTTTCGATACGCACGTTCTCCACATCGCTGCGCGCGCCGATGGTGGGCTTACCGTAGTTATGCCAGTCGTAAGCGGTGGCTGCCATATATTTCCAAAGGGTGCGCCTGGGGTTGTTCTCGCCCATTTCCATTTCATTGCGTACTACCGAAAACTCAGTTTCCAAGTCTTTGCGCGCGATAAAGCTATTGACCATGCGGTCCGCTTCCATTTCCAGCGCCCATTGCAAGTTATCGTCGTTGGCGGCAAAGGTCTCGAAGTAATTGGTGCGGTCGTACGAGGTCGTGCCGTTAAAGCGCATGCCGCGCTTACCCAGTTCTTGCATGATGTTCCCGCGCGAGGGCGTGCCTTTAAACACCAAGTGCTCCAGCAAATGCGCCATGCCAGTCTCACCATAGTTTTCGTGCCGGCTGCCAACGAGGTAGGTAATGTTGACGGTGGTCGTGGGCTTGGACGCATCGGGTGCCAGCAAAACCCGCAGCCCGTTGGGCAAGCGGAACTCGCTCACGCCTTCGACGTGGGTGTAAAGCTGCGCTGCGCCTGTGCTGGCTGGCCCGCTTTGCGAACGGGCAGGGGCGTGTACAAGCAGGCTTAAAAAAAGCAGAAAGCAGGGTAATGGAAACAACAATCGCATGAGAAATTCCGCAGTAAGGCCCGGGCTTAGGAGGTTCCAAGCGGCAGGTTGGGCCATTCTAGGCAGCGGTCCGGGGGTCTGACTGTGGGCGGGGCTAATGGCGTAGGGCGACCTGCGTAATCGGGCGAGACCACCCGATTGCCGTGGCGTCCAGCCCCTATGATGGCTGCTTTCGTTTCTTTCACACAGCGCCACAAGCACAGGAGAGCCAATTTGTATGTCTGACAACGCCTACCAACGCGGCCGCCTGGATTTGCCTTTTGTGGGGCATTGCACCTTCGCCAAATCCCCCGCCTGCGTGGACTGGAACGCTATCGATGCCGATGTCGCCGTCATCGGCGTGCCCAATGACATGGGTACGCAGTGGCGGCCCGGTGCCCGCTTTGGCCCGCGCGCCATCCGCGAGGCCTCCACCTTGTTTTCCTTTGGCCATGCTGGCGCCTACGACCATGAAGATGATGTGATGTACCTCACGCGCGACCAGGCGCGCATCGTGGATGTGGGCGACGCCGACATCGTGCACACCGATATGCACAAAAGCCATGCCAATACCGAGTACGCTATCCGCAAAATTTTGGCCTCCGGCGCCATGCCGCTGGTGCTGGGCGGCGACCATTCGGTGCATGCGCCGGTGATCAAGGCCTTTGACGGCATGGGCCCTATTCACATAGTGCATTTCGACGCACACCTGGACTTTGTCGACGAGCGCCACGGCGTGCGCTACGGCCACGGCAACCCGCTGCGCCGCGCCTCTGAGATGGACCATATCACTGGCATGACGCAGCTGGGCATACGCAATGTGTCGTCTTCCAACCGCGATGATTACGACGCTGCACGCGCTGCCGGTTCGCAGATTTATTCCGTCCGCCAGGTGCGCAAAATGGGCGTGGCCGGTGTGCTGGCGGCTATCCCTGAGGCACCGCAGTACTACTTCACTATCGACATAGACGGCTTTGACCCGTCCATCGCGCCAGGCACCGGCACGCCCAGCCACGGCGGCTTTTTGTACTACGAGGTGCTGGAAATCATCGAGGCCTTGGTCAAGCGCTGCCAGGGACGGATTGTGGGCATGGACTTGGTGGAAGTGGCTCCGGCCTACGACCCCAGCGGCATCACCGCCATCCTAGCCGCGCAGTTATTGCTGAACAGCCTGGGCTTTATTTTTCATCAGCGGCAACTGGCTAAACAGGGCTAGGGCAAGCTAGTGCCGTTGCGTTGGGACGGCTGTACGCCACCCACCCCCAGCCAAAAAAACCTTGACCGCTGCCCCAGACCTGACACTAGAATGCCTCGGTCAGGAGAGAGTCGCAAGACCGCCGAAGGCTGAACGCTCAGGCAAAAGGACTGACTAATCATTCTGTTGGAGAGAGGCAGCCCCTAGCGGCTGTCCACCGAAGGGGCAATGCGTCGGCAGGTGTCGGCGTTGAATCTCTCAGGTAAAGCGGACAACAGGGTTCCCAGCTTGCATGGTGCAGGCTGTTCGTTTGGAGCCCCGTTTGTCTGAACCCCAATCCGCCCCCGCCGCAGCGCCCTTGCTCCGCACCCCGCTTTACGATTTGCACGTGTCCCTTGGCGCGCGCATGGTGCCGTTTGCAGGCTACAGCATGCCGGTGCAATACCCCGCCGGGGTGCTGGCCGAACACCTGCACACCCGCGCCCAGGCCGGGCTGTTTGACGTCTCGCACATGGGCCAGTTGTTGCTCTGTGGCCCGCAGGCGGCCCAGGCTTTTGAGCAACTGGTGCCCGTCGATGTCATCGGCCTGGCGCCGGGCCGCCAGCGCTACGGCATGCTGCTCAATGCACAAGGCGGCATCCTCGATGACTTGATGTTCAGCCGTCGCGAAGACGGTATTTTTGTGGTGGTCAATGGCGCTTGTAAGCAGGCCGACATCGCGCACATACAGGCCCACATCGGTGCGCAATGCACTGTCACCCCCTTACCCGAACACGCTTTGCTGGCACTACAAGGCCCCGCCGCAGCCACTGCTTTGCAGCGCCTGGTACCCGGCGTGCAGACTATGGTGTTTATGGACGGCGCCAGCTTCAGTTGGCAAGGCCATGCGCTCTACATCACGCGCAGCGGCTATACCGGCGAGGATGGTTTTGAAATCTCGCTGCACCAAGACGGCGCCAGGGCGCTGGCCGACGCTTTGCTGGCCCAGCCCGAGGTCATGCCCATTGGCCTGGGCGCGCGTAATTCGCTGCGCTTAGAAGCGGGTTTGTGCTTGTACGGCAACGACATGGACGCAGCGACCACGCCCCTAGAGGCGCAGCTCATGTGGGCGATTCAAAAAGTGCGTCGCGAAGGCGGCGCACGCGCTGGTGGATTTATGGGCGCAGAAGCTTTGTTTGCGCATATGCAGCAAGGCGCGGGCCGCGTGCGCGTGGGCTTGAAGGCCTTGGAGCGCATTCCCGTGCGCGAGCCCACGGCGTTGGAAGACGCCCACGGCCAGAGCGCGGGCGCGGTATGCAGCGGCCTCTTAGGCCCCAGCGCGGATGTGCCAATTGCTATGGCCTATGTGCCACCTGCATGTGCGGCCATCGGTACACCGCTGTTTGCGCTGGTGCGCGGCAAGCGCGTGCCCATGCAGGTTTGCGCCATGCCTTTCGTTCCCCACCATTACCGCCGGTCCAGCTAAAGAATGGATGAGCACAATACGTCATCGCGAGAAGCGCAGCCACGCGGCGATCCCTGATTTTTCCCGTTCCATTTCCACTTGTTAAAAGGAATTTTTTATGAGCCTGCTTTACACCTCCGACCATGAATGGATTTCTAACGACAACGGCAGCGCCGTCGTCGGCATCACGCACCACGCGCAAGACGCCCTAGGCGATGTCGTGTTTGTTGAACTGCCCGAAGTGGGCAAGGCGTTTACGCAGGGCGATGTGACCGGCGTGGTCGAGTCGGTCAAAGCCGCTGCTGATGTGTACATGCCGGTCTCGGGTGTGATTACCGAAGTGAACGAAGCCCTGCGCGACAACCCCTCGCTGGCTAATTCCGATCCGCAAGGCGAGGGTTGGTTTTTCAAGGTGCGACTGAGTGACCCCGGTCAGCTCACTGCGCTCATGGACGAAGCTGCCTACAAGGCTATGACGGCTTGACGCATTCACTGTATTGATTCTTCCTGGCCTAACGCAGGCCAATCCATTTTTGCAAGGAACGCCGCTATGAGTACACCTACCGCCACCTCTTGGAGCGCCCTGGAAAACCCGCAGGAATTTATCGCCCGGCATATCGGCCTGTCGCACGAGGATGAGGCGCACATGCTGTCGGTTATCGGCGAGGCCTCGCGCGCGAGCCTGATTGCGGGCATCGTGCCAGCCAACATTCGGCGCGGCGCGCCCATGGACTTGCCCCCCGCCATTGGCGAAGCCGCAGCCTTGGCCGAACTGCGCGCCATGGCGTTGCACAACCGGGTGCTCAAAAGCTTTATCGGTCAGGGCTATTACGGCACACACACACCGGGCGTGATTCTGCGCAACATCCTGGAAAACCCTGCCTGGTATACCGCTTACACGCCTTACCAGGCCGAGATCAGCCAGGGCCGCATGGAAGCGCTGGTGAATTTTCAAACCATGGTCTGCGACCTGACGGCTATGCCGATCGCCAATGCCTCCATGCTGGACGAAGCCACCGCCGCTGCCGAGGCCATGACACTGGCCAAGCGCAGTGTGAAAAACAAGGGCAACATCTTTGTCGTGGGTGGCGACTGCCACCCGCAAACCATTGCCGTTATCCAAACCCGCGCCGCGCCTTTGGGTATTGCGGTGAAAGTGGCGAACTCGCCAGAGGCTTGGTACCAGGCGTTGGCCCAAGATGACTACTTCGCCGCCATCAACCAATACCCCGGCAGCACCGGCTGGCTGGACGACTGGCAGCGCGATGCAGACTTAGTGCATTCGAAAAACGCCGCCTTGATTTTGGCGGCTGATTTGTTGGCGCTGACCTTGCTCAAGCCCCCGGGCGAAATGGGCGCCGACATTGTGGTGGGCAACACGCAGCGCTTTGGCATGCCCATGGGCGCCGGTGGCCCGCATGCCGCTTTCCTGGCCTGCCGCGACGAATTCAAGCGCTCCATGCCGGGCCGCTTGGTGGGCGTGAGTGTGGATGTCCACGGCAAACCGGCTTACCGTTTGGCCCTGCAAACCCGCGAGCAACATATTCGCCGCGAGAAAGCCACCTCCAATATTTGCACCGCGCAAGTGCTGCCTGCGGTGGTGGCCAGCATGTACGCGGTCTACCACGGCCCGCAAGGCCTTACGCGCATCGCACAGCGCATTGCGGCCTATACCGCGACGCTGGCGGCAGGCCTGTCCAGCCTAGGCTGCGCGCCCTTGTATGACAGCGCTTTTGATACCTTGACGATAGACACCGGCAGCGCAAGCGCTGCGCAGGCCATCGCCGCCAAAGCAGTAGCCGCCGGGGCCAATGTGCGCGTGCTGCGCGGCACGTGCATCGGCATCTCGCTGGACGAAACCAGCACGCGTGAGGACGTGGTTTTACTTTGGGGCGTATTCGCGCAAGATGGGCAGGCATTGCCGCAATGGAATGCGCTGGCGCAAGCACCAGGCTCCATGATTCCCGCAGCGCTGCGCCGCAGCAGCAACTTTTTGACGCACCCGGTATTCAACAGCTACCACTCCGAGACCGGCATGCTGCGCTATATCCGCCGCCTAAGCGATAAAGACCTGGCGCTGGACCGCAGCATGATTCCCTTGGGCTCGTGCACCATGAAGCTCAATGCCACCAGCGAGATGATTCCCATCACCTGGCCCGAGTTTGCGCAGGTTCATCCGTTTGCGCCCGCAGACCAATTGCGGGGCTACGCCATGCTGGACGAACAACTGCGCGCCTGGTTGTGCCAGGCCACCGGTTATGCCGGAATCAGCCTGCAACCCAATGCCGGCAGCCAGGGCGAATACGCGGGCTTGCTGGTCATTCGCGCCTACCAGGCCGCGCACGGGCAAGGGCACCGCCATATTTGTCTGATTCCGTCGTCTGCCCACGGCACCAACCCGGCCAGCGCGCAAATGGCGGGGCTGGAGGTGGTGGTGACCGGCTGCGATAGCCATGGCAATGTGGACATGGACGACTTGCGCAAGCACTGCGAAAAACACAGCGCCAATTTGGCCTGCGTCATGATCACCTACCCCAGCACCCACGGCGTGTTTGAAACCCAGGTAAAAGACTTGTGCGCTCTGGTGCATAGCCACGGCGGGCGTGTGTATGTCGATGGTGCGAACATGAATGCACTGGTCGGCGTGGCTGCGCCGGGCGAGTTTGGCGGCGACGTGAGTCACCTCAATTTGCACAAAACCTTTTGCATTCCGCACGGCGGCGGCGGCCCTGGCGTGGGGCCAGTCTGCGTGGTGGAAGATTTGGTGCCCTATTTGCCCGGCCATGTCAGCACCGGCGCACTGGGTACGCATATCGGCAGTATTTCGGCAGCGCCTTTAGGGAATGCAGCGGTATTGCCAATCAGCTGGATGTATTGCCGCATGATGGGCGAGGGCGGTTTGCGCCACGCCACCGAAGCGGCCATTTTGGCGGCCAACTACATCAGCCACCGCTTGCACGACCATTACCCCACGCTCTACGCCAGTGCCAACGGGCGGGTGGCGCATGAATGCATTTTGGATTTGCGCCCGCTCAAAGAAAGCTCGGGCATCAGCGCCGAAGATCTGGCCAAGCGCCTCATCGACTATGGGTTTCATGCGCCCACGCTCAGCTTTCCGGTGGCTGGTACGCTGATGGTCGAGCCCACGGAAAGCGAAACCCGCGAAGAGCTAGACCGCTTTATCGACGCCATGATCGCCATCCGCAAAGAAATCGCGCAAGTCGAGCAAGGTCGCTGGCCGCGCGACAACAACCCGCTGGTGCACGCACCGCACACCGCAGCGAGCGTAGTGCACAGCGATTGGGACAGGCCTTACACCCGCGAGCTGGGCGCCTTCCCACTGCCCGCTTTGCTCTTGCAAAAATACTGGCCCGCTGTCGGCCGCGTAGACAACGTCTATGGCGACCGCAATCTGTTTTGCAGCTGCGTGCCGGTGGCGGAATATGCGGCTTGATTTTGCGCGGCCTCTGCAATGGCTTTAAGCCAGGCGGCGCAAACCTGGCGCAAACAGCAGCGCGCGCAATTGTTGGCGGCGCGCAGCGCTGCATCGGCTCAGGACCGCGCGGCTTGGAGCACGGCCATCCATGCTTTTCTCGTGGAGGCTCTGGATCTGCAAGCCCCTTGCGTACTGGGCTTGTGCTGGCCTTACCGCCAAGAGTTTGATGCGCGCCCCCTAGCCGCGCATTTGCGCGCGCGCGGTGTGCGCAGCGCATTACCGGTGGTGCGCGGGCCCGGCTTGCCTGTGGCGTTTCACCACTGGTGGCCGGGCGTGGCGATGGACAAAGGCGTGTATGACATTCCCGTGCCGCGCGAAACCGAAGCCCTGCTGCCCGATGTGCTCCTGGTGCCGCCGGTCGGCATAGACGCGCTGGGTTACCGCTTGGGCTATGGCGGCGGCTACTTTGACCGCACACTGGCCGCCCTTGCGCGCAAGCCGGTGTGCATTGCCACTGCTTTTGACCTGTCGCGTATCGAGAGCCTAGAGCCGCAAGCGCACGATGTGCGCATGGATTTTGTGGTGACTGAAACCGGCATCGCCCAATGCCTGCCCGATGGCATGCAAGCCATGAGCGCTGCCCAATTCGGTAGCGCTGTACATAACTTACTGACCAAGCGCACATTGCTGCATCTGAGCAATTAGTGCGGCATAGCCAATTCTTCAGATTGCACGCTTCGGTAGAGCGTGTCGTATAGTGACAATGGCGGGTCGCTAAACCGGCAGTCCCGCCAGGAGCCCAACCGTACATTGCCCCACAGCAGGCCCTAGGCAGGGCCATGCGGGTGCGACGCAGGCGTAGCACTTTTTGCATCACCATTGGAGACACCCATGCTTTCAGATATCGAAATCGCCCAAAAAGCCACTATGAAGCCCATCAGCCAGATCGCCGCAGGCCTGGGCATCCCCGACGATGCGCTCGACCCGTATGGCCGCTATAAAGCCAAGGTGTCGCTGGAGTATGTGGACAGCCTGAATGACCGCCCGGACGGCAAACTGATTTTGGTCACCGCCATTAGCCCCACCCCGGCGGGCGAGGGCAAGACCACCACCACCGTGGGCTTGGGCGACGCGCTCAACCGCATCGGTAAGAAAACTATTATTTGCCTGCGCGAGCCCAGCCTGGGCCCGGTGTTCGGTATGAAGGGCGGCGCGGCCGGCGGCGGCATGGCGCAAGTGGTGCCCATGGAAGACATCAATCTGCATTTCACTGGCGACTTCAATGCCATCGGCCTGGCCAACAATTTGTTGTCGGCGCTGATCGACAACCATATCCACCACGGCAATGCTCTGGGTATCGATGTGCGCCGTATCACCTGGAAGCGCGTGATGGACATGAACGACCGCGCGCTGCGTGACATTACCGTGTCCCTGGGTGGGCCGGGCAATGGCTACCCGCGCCAGGACGGTTTTGACATTGTGGTGGCCTCGGAAGTCATGGCGATCTTTTGCCTGGCGACCAGCATGAAGGACTTGAAAGAGCGCCTGGGCAATATCGTGATTGGCTACACCCGCGATCAAAAGTCAGTTTGCGCGCGCGATCTCAAAGCCCACGGCGCCATGACGGTGCTGCTGCGCGAAGCGCTCAAACCCAATCTGGTGCAAACGCTGGAGAACAACCCGGCCTTTATCCACGGCGGCCCGTTTGCCAACATCGCGCATGGTTGCAATTCGGTGCTGGCGACCAAGATGGCGCTCAAACTGGGCGACTATGTAGTCACCGAAGCCGGATTCGGCGCCGATCTGGGCGCGGAAAAATTTGTCGATATCAAGTGCCGCAAGTCCGGCCTGCGCCCCTCGGCCGTCGTGCTGGTGGGTACGATTCGCGCGCTGAAATACCACGGCGGTTGCGACCTGAAAGAACTCAACACCGAGAACCTGCCAGCGCTGGAGCGTGGTATTGCCAATTTGGATCGCCACGTCAACAACATCCGCAACCACTACGGCCTGCCCTGCGTGGTGTCCATGAACCAATTCACCGCAGATACCCCGGCCGAGTTTGCGCTGCTCAAAGACAAGCTGGCCTACCTGGGCGTGCCAGTACTGTCAGCCCGCCACTGGGCCGATGGCGGTGCCGGTGCCGAAGAGGTGGCACGCGCGGTGGTGGCTTTGACCGAAAAACCCAACAGCGGCTTTAAGTTTGTGTACGAGGACGATGCGCCTTTGTGGGACAAGATGAAAGCCATCGCCACCAAAATTTATGGCGCCAGCGACATCAGCGCCGATGCCAAAGTGCGTGCCGAAATCAAGCGCCTGCAAGAATCTGGTTATGGCCACTACCCGGTGTGCGTGGCTAAAACACAGTATTCCTTTTCTACCGACGCTGCGCGCCGTGGTGCGCCCACGGACCACACCGTCAATATCCGCGAAGTGCGCCTGGCCGCTGGCGCTGAATTTATCGTGATGGTGTGTGGCGATATCATGACCATGCCGGGCCTGCCCAAGGTTCCCTCGGCGGACCACATAGATATCGACGATTCCGGCAAAGTGGTCGGCTTGTTCTAAACCTCCGCACGCGGGCCATCCCGGCGCGGATGGCCTGTTCGTGAAGGAGTGCTGAACATGTTCCATTTCCCGCGCTTGCGCAGCCTGTCGCAAGCTTTGCTGGCCGGTCTGGCCTTGTGTTTGGCACCCTTGGTGTGGGCGCAAAGCGGCCCGGTCAAAGTGCTGGTGGGCTTTCCGCCGGGCGGCGGCACCGACGCCATTGCCCGCATATTGGCCGATAAGCTCAAAGACCAGTTGGGCGTGCCGGTAGTGGTAGAAAACAAAGCCGGTGCCGGTGGCCAGATTGCCGCCCAAGCGCTCAAAGCCGCAGCACCCGATGGCAACACGGTGTTTTTGTCACACGACCACACCATCTCCATCTTGCCGTTGGTGGTTAAAAACCCCGGTTTCGAACCGGCGCGCGACTTTGTCGCCGTCGCTGGATTTGCCACCTTTGTGAACGCGCTGGCGGTTTCCGGCGGCACGCCGGCCAAGTCGGTCAACGACTACAGCGCCTGGGTGCGCAGCGCCGGTGGCGGCAAGAGTACGGTGGGTGTGCCTGCGCCTGCCTCGGTGCCTGAGTTTTTGGTCAAAGTGATTGGCGAGAAATACAAACTCGATTTGAACAGCGCGCCCTATCGCGGCAGCGCGCCCATGATGGCCGACATGTTGGGCAACCAGATCGCTGCTGGCGTGGCTTCGGTGCCGGACTTCATCGAAAACCACAAAGCCGGCAAAGTGCGCATCGTGGCGGTGCTGGGCGCCAACCGCCAAGCAGTATTGCCCGATGTACCCACCTTCGCCGAACTGGGGCTGGCCGGGTTTGAAGATGTTCCGTACTACGGTTTTTTCGCCCCGGCCGGAACGCCCAAAACCGCCATCGATCGCTTCTCGGATGCGCTATCTAAAGTGCTGGCGATGCCCGAAGTGCGTGACCCGCTCACTGCCATGGGCCTCACGGTGGGGTTTATGTCCTCGGCGCAATTGACCAGTCGCGAACATGTGTACGCACAGACCTGGGCGCGCATCATCAAGCAAAGCGGGTTTCAGGCGCAGTGAAAATGCCGGGAGCTGGTGTGCCGCCTAGCTGTCTATCGTCCAAGTCAAAACCCCACCCCTGCCAGCGCATCGTCCGCCAGCACCACCGGCTGCCCGTGTGGCGTTGCTCTGGCGGCATGGTTCCAGGCCGCCTGCACGTGTTCCAGTTGCGCCCTACTGGCAGCGCCTTTTTGTACTGTCAGGGCTTCCAGCGCGGCCAGCCAGTGGCGGTAATAGGTCTCGCCGGTATCGGGGTCGCCAGCAAGCTGCGCGACTTTGATTTGCGCGGACAACTCGGCAGCCCATTCGGGCCAGCTAAACAGGCCGCGCGCATGGGCATCGATAGCCAGCGCAAAGGCTTGTGCTTCCCAGGGTTCGCGAAATACCGGGCCCTCGGCATCGCAGGGCAGGGCGGGCACCAGCGCCAGCATTTCGGCCGGGGCGCTCATGCGGCGGCCTCCAGCAAATATGGTTCCCAGCAATCGACCAGCACTTCCATCGTTGGGTCTGCATCCGCCCCCCACAACTCGGTGCCACCAAAGCGTACGCCGTAGCACCAAGCGGCTTGCTCGCCTTGGCCATGCGCGTGCGTATCCGGGAAAACAAAAGCGCCGTGGACGGCCACTACCTCGCCCGTCTTGCCACGCGCATAACGCGGCAGGCGGGTATGTGTGGACGGGTGCATCACGCGGGTGCGCACTACATCGCCTACCGCAAAGCGCGCGGGCTGGCTTACTTTGCGGTCATAAGGGCTCCCCGCAGCCAGCGCGGATTGTGTTTGCGCCTTGGTAGCAGCCGGTTTTTTGGTCGGCACCGGTGGCACCAGCATCTGGGCCTGCTGCACTTCCTGCTTGGTCACCATGCCGCGCGCGTCCAACATATCGGCCAAGGCGCGGGTCCAGATTTCGTAGTAAGACACACCCAGGTACACATGCGGCGCTAGCGACTCGCGGGCGTGGCGGCCCATGTCCAGGTTCCACTCACCCAATGCGGCGCTGGCCAGCGTGATGGCCAGTGCGCGCTTTTCCCATTCGCCGTGGAATACCGGCTCGTCGGCTTCGGGGCAAACCGGCCCAAAACCCATCATGCCGCCCAGGTCTTGCGGGCCGTTCATGTATTGGTTCCATGCGCTTGCGCATCGTCATGCGTACGGGCTTGCGCGGCCTTGGGCACGCCAGTGCCAATCATACTGTCGCGCGTTACTAATTCGGCTAATTGGGCCTCGCTCCAGCCCTCGGTGCCTGCCGGGCGTTGGGGTAAAACCAGGTAGCGAATTTCGGCGGTCGAGTCCCACACGCGCACGGTTTTATCGGCCGGCAGCGTCACACCAAAATCGGCTAATACCGCACGCGGCTCCAGCACCGCGCGCGAGCGATAGGGCGCGGACTTGTACCAAACCGGCGGCAGGCCCAGCACCGGCCAGGGGTAGCAGGAACACAGGGTACACACCACCATGTTGTGCACGCCATTGGTGTTCTCTACCACCTTTAAATGCTCGCCTTGGCGGCCCGAAAAAGATAGTTCTGCCACCGCCGCCGTGCCATCGGCCAGCAGGCGTACTTTGTAATCTATATCCACCCAGGCCCGCGCTACCACTTGCGCGCCACAGCGCGGCCCGATCTTGGTTTCGTAGGTTTCGACGATCAGGTCTAAGGCCTCGGCGTTCACATAGCCTTTGGCCAGCAAAACAGTTTCTAGAGCGCGTACGCGGACAGCCGCTTCAGAAAGCTCGGACCCGTAATCGTGGTCGTGGTCGTGGTCATGGTCATGGTCATGGTCATGGTCATGGTCATGGTCATGCGGCGCTGCGGGGTGGGTCATGGCGATACCTTACGTGGCGTTGGGCTTGCATATAGCGCTGGCTCGGGGCATTGCCGGGCCCACAGACTTAGGCGCCGTGGCCTTTGATATAGGTCTCGAGGTATTTAATCTGGTGACCTTGTTGCTCGATGATGTTTTTCACGATATCGCCGATCGACACCACACCCACTACCTTGTCGTTTTCGACCACCGGCAAATGGCGGAAATGCTTTTGCATCATGATGCCCATGCAGTCTTCCAGCGTATTGTCCGGCCGCACGGTTAAAGGGTTAGGCGTCATGATTTTGCGTATGGACGTCGTGCGGGGATCATCATTGGGCAGCAGCACCTTAATGGCGCAATCGCCCTGCGAAACAATCCCTACCAAGCGCCCGTCGTCGATGACGAGGATAGACCGTACCCGGCCGTCGCGCATCATCTTGAGCGCATCCAAAGTCGAGCTGGTCGACTGTACTGAAAAAATTGTTTTTGCCTTTTGGTCAATACAGTGTTTGACGGTTGTCATAAGAGAACTTTCAAGTTATAGGTAAGCGCCCAAGGAATCATTGTAGGAGCAAGGACCCAACCGCCAGGCGGCGGGCTCCTAACAGCGTACAGGTCAGCGCCGAAGCTCGCGAGAGGGCGCTGCTGCCCCGCGCAAACGATTTACTCGTCCGACTGTGGCTGCGAGGGATCGCGGCGCACCTGAACCAAATTCCAGCGGATGACCAACGCTGACAAGTAAAGCAACAAGACGGCGCCGCTTTCATAAATCAAATCGACGGTACTGATACCTTTGCCCTGCAAAATAATCAAACGGCACAAAGCGGTTATGGCGATAAATATGGGAATGGTGATGGGAATTTTTTGGGACTTGTAAAACCCGGCCACCATGCCGAGCACCTCGGCATAAATAAACAGCAGAAGCAAGTCAGTCAGGCTTATAGCGCCATTGCGCAAGACTAAATACATCTCCTGCCCCACGCCATAAATCGTAAACAACGCGATAAAAACAAGAATCGTTTTCTCGGCATTCGTAATCCATTTATACATATCGAACATAGAGGCCTCCTTGTGTCGCTGTTCCCAAGCGTGTTAACGCAATATAAAGCGTCTCAGCTAGAGCATTGTGTTCGATCTAACGGGGGCACCAACGGACAGTAAGTGATTCCCGTGCCCTAGGCAGGGGATTGCCGACCTGCCACCCGTAGCGAGGCTCCCATAGACGGTACCCGTCGGCTTGGTCGATCTGCGTAAACGACTGGCGCGATTTCTGGTTGCGTTGCATTTGGCGCTCGATGTTGCCGCAGACCACTTAACACAACTCATACATCGCCCGGTCTTGAATTTCATAACGCGCTCTCGAGCTCTGGGTCTCGTGGCGCACCATGCTGCGCTTGGTGAGCAGGTTTTAGTCGCGCGGCAATGCAATCAGTTAAAAAGCCCGGCCACTTGCGTGACCGGGCTTTTCTACAACTTCAAACCCTAACCCTGCCACATCACTGCGGCGCGGCTTCAGGCTACACAGCGCTTACTTCGTAGAAGCTTCCCAGATAGCGTGCGAGTAAGCCGCTTTACCCGGGTCTTTCTTGATCACGGGCGAGCTGCCGCTAGACAGCAAGACCTTGACCGTACGCTCGAAAGCGGCGGGCTCCAGGTAGCCCATCTTGGCGGTACCGGCGTTGGTGATCAGCTTGGCCACGTTTTCCATTTGGCGCTTTTGCACCGCTTCGTTGGCGCTGCCCGAGGTGTCGCCGGCGACGACGATCTTGGCCGCTTCAGCGGGGTTTTTTACCGCGTCATTCCAGCCTTTGAGGCTGGCCTTCACGAACTTGGCCATGCGGGCCACGAAGGCCGGGTCTTTCAGGTTGGACTCCAGCACATACAGGCCGTCTTCCAGCGAAGCGACGCCTTCTTTTTCATAGAAGAAGGTGACCAGTTCGCTTTCCTTGACGCCCGCATCGACCACTTGCCAGTATTCGTTGTAAATCATGGTGGAGATACAAGCGGCCTGGTTTTGCAACAGCGGATCGACGTTAAAGCCTTGCTTCAGGATCTTGATGTCCGAGTCGGTTTTGTAGCCCAGCTTGGTCATCCAGTTCAGGAAGGGGTACTCATTGCCGCCGTACCAGACGCCCAGGGTTTTGCCCTTGAGGTCTTTGGGGGTGGACACTCCGCTCGACTTTTTGCAGGTCAGCATCAAGCCCGATTGGTTGAACACCTGGGCCACGTTGACCAGTGGCACACCGGCTTCGCGCGCGGCCAGGGCCGAGGGCATCCAGTCCACCACGATGTCGGCTTGCTTGCCGGCGATCACTTGCGTGGGCGCAATATCGGGGCCGCCCGGCTTGATGGTGACATCCAGGCCTGCGTCTTTGTAATAGCCTTTGGACTGCGCCACGTAGTAGCCCGCAAACTGCGCTTGCGGCAGCCACTTGAGCTGAATCGTTACTTTGTCAGCCGCATGGGCCGCGACCGCACCAATGGACAGCAAAGCCGCTGCCAGGGTGGTGCTTAGTTTCAAACGCATCTTCATAGAAAAACTCCTAGGGTTAAGGACACAGGGGGAAAAATAGCTTGCCCGCGAGGGTAAGCCGGGGAACAGCTCTTGTCCACCCGGACAAGAAAACATTTTGACGCAGCGCAGATGGGGTGCGAGGGGCATGGTACGCGGACCTCATTTCTTGCCCCTTACCGACGGATGCCAAAAGGCGGCGCGCTTTTCGATAGACACCAGCAGCGCGTACACCGCCGAGCCGGTGACCGCCGCCACCGCCACCGCCGCCCAGACCAGGCCCATGTTCATGCGCGTAGCCTCGGTGGAGATGCGAAAGCCCAGGCCCGAGGTGGGCGAGCCAAAAAACTCCGCCACGATCGCCCCAATCAGCGCCAGCGTCGCATTGACCTTGAGCGCCGAGAACAAAAACGGCAGGGCCGTAGGCAGGCGCAGCGACCACAGGGTACGCCAGTAACTGGCGGCATAGCTATGCATTAGCTCGCGCTCTAGCCGGTCTGCTGCGCGCAGCCCAGCCAGCGTGGACACCAGCATGGGGAAGAAAGTCATCAGCACCACCACCGCGGCTTTGGATGGCCATTCAAAGCCGAACCACATGACGGCAATCGGCGCCACACCCACCAGCGGAATGGTGCTGGTGAGGGATGCCAGCGGCAGCAAGCCGCGCTGCAAAAAAGGCATGCGGTCGATGGCGACGCCTACACAGAAGCCCAGTCCCGAGCCCAGCACCCAGCCCAGGGCCACGGCACGCACTACGGTCTGCACAAAGTCAGATTGCAAGGTGCCCATGTGTTCGCCAAAAGCGGCGGCGATCAGGCTGGGCGCGGGCAGCAGCACGCGTGGCACGTCTAAAGCAATGGTGAACAGCTGCCAGAAGTACAGCAACCAGCCGCCAAACAGCAGCGCCGACGCACTGGCATAAATGCGCGGCCCTTCGATCGCGGCCAGGCGGCGAATGCCACTGACGGCCAGCAAGGCCACCACGAGGGTAGCGCCCCAGAAAGCGCCGTCTTTGGGCGTGGCCGGGTCGGCCAGCGAAGAGATTAACAAGGCCCATGCGCCGCCGATGCCGGCCAGCACCACCAGCGCGCTGACGCGCAGATCGGGCGGGGAGTGTTGTACGTTCATACCTGCCTGCGCTTTCCAAGCACCAAGGCTTCGAGGGCGCCCATCGCCGCCGTCAGCGCCAGGCCAACAAAGGCCGACATCACCAAGGCCGACCAAATTTGTACGGTTTGCCCGTAGTAGCTACCCGTGAGCAAGCGTGCGCCCAGGCCTGCTTGCGCGCCGGTGGGGAGCTCGGCCACCATAGCCCCGACCAAGCCAGCCGCTATGCCCACGCGCAGCGCCGGAAACAAAAACGGCAGCGCAGCGGGCAGGCGCAGCATCCACAAAGCTTGCCAGCGCGTGGCGGCGTAGGTGTGCATCATTTCGGTTTCAATCACCTGCGGCGAGCGCAGGCCTTGCACCATGGCCACGGTCACCGGGAAGAAGCACAAATACATGGCGATCACCGCCTTGGGCGCCACGCCCGAAAAGCCCATGGTGCCCAAAATGACCAACACGATAGGCGCAATCGCCAGCACCGGGATGGACTGCGAGGCCACGATCCAGGGCAGCAGCGCTTTGTCCAAGGTGCGCGAATGCACGATGCACACCGACAGCACCAAGCCCAGCAGCGTGCCCATGACAAAGCCGACCAAAGTGCTTTCCCCGGTCACGGCCACATGGAATAACAAATTGCGCGGCGAGGTGACGGGCCAATCGACCAGGCTGCTGTACAAATCCAGCGCCACCTGGTGCGGCGCGGGCAGCACCGGGCGCTGCACCGTCATGGTGGCGGCCACCAGGTCTTGCCAAGTCCAGGGGCCTTTGGGTTCGAGCACGCGCTCGATGGCGCCGGGCGCGTTCAGGTACACCGTCAGCGCGTACCACAGGGCTAGCGTAAACAGCAGCACCACCGCAATCGGCAGGCCTTGCTCGGAAACGCGTTGGCCCCAGGAGGGCGGCGGCGCGCTAGTCGTGGTGGCCATCGGCTAGTGCCTCGCGTACTTGGTGGGCCATGTCCATAAATTCCGGCGAGTCGCGCAGTCCCAAATGCCGCTCGTCGGGCAGGGTGGAATCGATGACGCGCACGATGCGCCCGGGCCGGGGCGACATGACCACGATGCGGGTGGACAAATACACCGCCTCGGCAATCGAGTGCGTTACAAACACCACGGTGCGGCGCTCGCGTTGCCAGAGTTGTTGCAATTGTTCGTTGAGCCGGTCGCGGGTTATTTCGTCCAGCGCGCCAAAGGGCTCGTCCATCATCAAAATGCGCGGCTCAAAGGACAGCGCGCGCGCGATGGATGCGCGCTGTTGCATGCCGCCCGAGAGCTGCCAGGGATATTTGTTTTCAAAACCCGTGAGGCCTACGCGCTCCAGTTGCTCGCGGGCTATTGACTCACACTGGGCCGCGCTTTTGCCTTGTATTTGCAAGGGCAGCTTCACATTGCCCAGCACCGTGCGCCAGGCAAATAAGGCAGGCGCTTGAAACACATAGCCATAAGCGCGCGCCAGTCGGGCTTCGTGCGGCGATACGCCGTTGACCTGCACCGTGCCCGAAGTGATGTGCTCCAGGTCCGCAATGACGCGCAAGAGCGTGGTCTTGCCGCAGCCCGAGGGCCCGATGAGCGAGACAAATTCGCCGGGCGCAATCGTCAGGTCGATATCGGCCAGCGCATGGACTGGGGCCTGGTGGGGGTTATAAATCAGGGAGGCCTTGCGCACTTCGACGGCAGGAACCGAAGCAGGGCTGGGCGCGGGGGATGCGGTCATGTAAAAACAGTCTTAATCAAAAACGCGGAATTGAATCATGCCTGAAGGCGGTGCTGGCTGGGCGGCCCGGCAGGTGCAAAGTGCTGGTATTTGCGGGGGCTTGGGCGATCAGTGTGCCACGCCGGTAGACGCGCAGGCGGGTGGCACGCAAACGAATGGCCTCCACCGGGTCGCTGGCCTGCAGCAGCACCATGTCCGCATGGCAACCGGCGGCGATGCCATAGCCTTCCAGGCCCAGCGCGCGCGCGGGGCGGGTGGTGACGGCTTCAAAGCATTGGGCCATGGCGGCCTGGCTGGTCATCTGGCCTACGTGCAAGCCCATGTGCGCCACTTCCAGCATATCGCCGCTGCCTAGCGAGTACCAGGGGTCCATGGCGCAGTCTTGGCCGAAGGACACGTTTACGCCCGCAGCCAGCAACTCGGGCACGCGCGTCATGCCACGCCGCTTGGGGTAGCTGTCGTGCCGGCCTTGCAAGGTGATATTGATCAGGGGGTTGGCCACCACATGTAGTCCGGCTTCGGCGATGAGCGGAATCAGTTTGCTAACGTAGTAGTTGTCCATGCTGTGCATGGACGTGAGGTGCGAGCCGGTGACGCGGCCTTGCAGGCCCAGGCGTTGCGTCTCAAAAGCCAGGGTTTCGATGTGGCGCGAAAGCGGGTCGTCGGACTCGTCGCAATGCATGTCCACGCGCAGGCCGCGCTCGGCGGCCAGTTCGCACAAGAGCTTGACGCTTAAAGCCCCGTCGGCCATGCTACGCTCAAAGTGCGGAATGCCGCCGACCACGTCCACGCCTTTGTCCAGCGCACGCTTTAAGGTATCCATGTGCTCCTGCGGGCCGCGCTTGCCGCGCAACACGCCGTCTTGCGGAAAGGCCACCAGTTGCATGTCGATATACGGCGCGACGCGGCGCTTGACTTCCAGCAGCGCATCGACGGCCAATAGGCGCGGGTCGCACACATCCACATGCGTGCGGATAGCCAGCAGGCCTTTGCCCACGGCCCAGTCGCAATAGGCCATAGCGCGGCCCACCAAGGCCTCGTGCGTCAGGTGCGGTTTGAGCTCGCCCCACAGCGCAATGCCTTCGAGCAGCGTACCAGAGGCATTGACCCGCGGCAGGCCGTAGCTCAGGGTCGCATCCATATGAAAGTGGGCGTCGATAAATGGCGGGCTTAGCAACTGGCCTTGCGCGTCGACGCTTTCATGCGTGGGCGCTTGAAGTCCGGGTGCCACTTCTACAATGCGGCCGTCTTGCACCGCGACCGACATGCCGCTGCGGCCATCGGGCAGGGTGGCGTTGTGGATCAGTAGATCGAGCATTTAGCGTTCACCTTTGCGGTAGGGTTTCATCAAGGCTTGCGGATAGCTCGCCTTGCGTGCCACCAGCACCAGTGCCAGGATGGACAGCACATAGGGCAGCATCAGATACATCTGGTAGGGTAGCACCGCCGCCCCGGATTGCTGCAGGCGCAGTTGCAGCGCATCAAAAAACGCGAACAGCAAGGCGCCTAACAAAGCTTTGCCCGGACGCCAGGAAGCAAACACCACCAGGGCCACGCAAATCCAACCGCGCCCGTTGACCATATTGAAGAAAAAAGCGTTAAACGCGGACAGCGTGAGAAAGCAACCGGCCACGCCCATGAAGGCCGAGCCCAGCACAATCGCGCCGGTGCGCACGCCCACCACCGACACGCCCTGGCCTTCGGCGGCATGCGGGTTCTCGCCCACCATGCGCACCGCCAAACCCACCGGTGTGCGGTACAAGACATAAGCCACTACCGGCACCGATACCAAGGCCAGCAAGGTCAGGGGTGTTTGCTCTGAAAGTATGGGTAGCACAAGCCAATCCATTTCCTGGAAGGGCGTGATGGTCGGCGGTGTGGACACCTTGGGAAAACTGACGCGGTAGCCAAAATAACTCAGCGCCGTGGCCAGCAAGGTAATTCCCAGGCCCGATACATGTTGCGATAGCGCCAGCACCACGGTCAGGAAAGCGTGCAACAAGCCCAGTACCGCGCCCGTAAGCGCCGCCACCAACACACCGCCCCACAGCCCGGCGCCTGCATAGACCGCCAACCAACCGGTAAAGGCCCCGGCGACCATGATGCCCTCGATGCCCAAATTCAAGACCCCCGCTCGCTCGCACAGCAGCACGCCCAAGGTGCCCAAAATCAGCGGCGTGGCAATGCGCAGGACGGCCACCCAAAACGCCGGGTTGCTGAGGA
>CAMBNY010000052.1 GCA_945869165.1 Comamonas sp. lk
CGAGGGCGAAGTGATCGAAGACATCCAGGTCGTCTCCACCGGCTCGCTGGGCCTGGACATTGCCCTGGGCGTAGGCGGCCTGCCGCGCGGCCGTGTGGTCGAAATCTACGGCCCGGAGTCTTCCGGCAAAACCACGCTCACGCTGCAAGTGATTGCAGAAATGCAAAAAATCGGCGGTCAATGCGCATTTGTCGATGCCGAGCACGCGCTGGACATCCAGTACGCGCAAAAACTAGGCGTCAACCTGCAAGACCTGCTGATCAGCCAGCCCGACACCGGCGAGCAAGCGCTAGAGATTGTGGACAGTCTGGTGCGCTCGGGCGCGGTGGACCTGATCGTGGTGGACTCGGTGGCCGCCCTTACCCCTAAGGCCGAGCTGGAAGGCGAAATGGGCGACTCCCTGCCCGGCCTGCAAGCGCGGCTGATGAGCCAGGCGCTGCGCAAACTGACGGCGCACATCAAAAAGACTAACTGCATGGTCATCTTCATCAACCAAATCCGCATGAAGATCGGCGTCATGTTCGGCAGCCCCGAAACCACCACCGGCGGCAATGCGCTCAAGTTCTACGCCTCGGTGCGCCTGGACATCCGCCGCACCGGTACCATCAAAAAAGGGGATGAGGCCATCGGCAACGAGACCAAAGTCAAGGTGGTGAAAAACAAAGTCGCCTCGCCTTTTAAGACCGCCGAGTTCGACATCTTGTTTGGCGAAGGCATCAGCCGCCACGGCGAGATCATTGACATGGGTGTGAACGCCCACATCATCGAAAAATCCGGCGCCTGGTACGCCTACCAAGGCGAAAAAATCGGCCAAGGCCGCGACAACGCGCGCGAGTTTCTGCGTGAAAACGTCGCCCTGTCTACCGAAATCGAAAATAAAGTGCGCGAGTCCCTGGGCATCCCGCTGATAGCGGGCGCACCCGAAGTGCCCGAAGCCAAAGCCAAAGGTGGCAAAAAGGCCGAAGCCGCTGCTTAAAGCCAGGTCAGCGTCCGCCCCCGGCGCCCGGTATCCCGCAGGTAGCGGGTGCCGGACACCGGCGGCGGATGGACTTCTTCCGGCTCGTTCCCCGCTTTCCTATCAACGCGCACCATGGCCACCGGCCCCAAACTCTCCCTCACCGGCCGCGCGCTGCGCCTGCTCAGCAGCCGCGAGCATTCGCGCGCCGAGTTGCAGCGCAAGCTCGCCCCATTTGAAGAAACGCCGGGCGAACTGGCCACCGTGCTGGACAAACTGGCCACCAAAGACCTGCAAAGCGAACAACGCGCCGTCGATTCGCTCGTCCACCGGCGCAGCGCCAAACTGGGCAACGCCCGCATCCGCCAGGAAATGCAGTCCAAGGGCATGGAACCCGAAGCCATGGCCCAGGCCCTGGACCAGCTGCGCGCCAGCGAGCAAGCCCGCGCCTTCGAAGTCTGGCGCAAAAAATTCGGCCAAGCCGCAGCTACACCCGCCGAGCGCGCCAAGCAAGTGCGCTTTTTAGCCAGCCGCGGCTTTGGTGGCGAAGCCATCGCCCGCGTGGTGTCGGGGGCGTTTGATGCGGATGAGGGCTGAGCGCCTCACAGCCCCAACATCAACTCCAAGTTTTGCACCGCCGCGCCGCTGGCGCCTTTGCCCAAGTTGTCCAGGCGCGCGACCAAAAGGGCGTGGCCGGCGGCCGGGTTGGCGAAAACACGCAGCTCCATCAGGTTGCTGCCAGCCAGGGCCATGGCGTCGAGCTTGCCGTCGGCGGTGGGCGGCTCCACCGTTACGGTGCGGCTACCGGCGTAGTGCGCAGCCAGGGCCTCGTGCAGGGCTTGGGCGCTGGGTTGGCCGGGCAAGCTGTCCAGGTGCAGCGGCAGTTGCACCAACATGCCTTGTGCGAAATTGCCCACCGAGGGGACGAACAGCGGGCGGCGCATCAAGCCGCTGCAGTGCATGATTTCGGGAATGTGTTTGTGCTGCAAGCCCAGCGCATACAACTCAAACGGCGCGGCGCTGCCGGCCTCGTAGGCTTCGATCATGCTGCGCCCGCCGCCGCTGTAGCCGCTCACCGCTGGCAGGCAGACGGGAAAGTCGGGGGGCAACAGGCCCGCGTCGATCAAGGGGCGCAAAAGTGCAATCGCGCCGGTGGCGTAGCAGCCGGGGTTAGCCACGCGGTCGGCGGCGGCAATCGCCGCGCTTTGCCCGGCGCACAGTTCGGCAAAGCCATAGACCCAGCCCGGCGCGGTGCGGTGCGCGGTGGAGGCGTCGATGATGCGCGGCGCTTGGCCGGTGTCGCGGCGCAGCGCATCGACCATGGCGACCGAGGCGATGGCTGCATCGTCATGCAGGCACAAAATCACCACATCGGCCTGCGCCATCAGGGCGCGCTTGGCGGCATCGTCTTTACGCAGCGCCGGGTCTATCCGCAGCATCGCGATCTGCGCCATGGCTTGCAGGCGCTCGCGGATTTGCAGGCCGGTGGTTCCGGCCTCGCCGTCGATAAATACTTTTTTCATGGGCTCAAAAGGCATGGAATGCTGACAAATCGGGGGCTACAGCGGCCCTTGCGCAGCGTAAGCGCGCGGCAAGTTTGTCGCGCCGCACCATGATACAGTTCCGCGTCTTTGTGTTCCCCGCTGTTATCCCCCGGTTTGCGCGCCCCCATGCCCTCTGCTGCGCGCACCGTCCCGAAAGAGAAAAGCCATGAAAATCCACGAGTACCAAGGCAAGGAAATCTTGCGCAATGCTGGCGTGCCTGTGCCGCGCGGCATCCCTGCTTTTACGGTGCAAGAGGCGGTTGAAGCCGCACAAAAACTCGGCGGCCCGGTGTGGGTGGTCAAGGCGCAAATCCATGCTGGCGGACGCGGCAAAGGCGGCGGCGTGAAGCTGGCCCGCTCGATTGACGAAGTCAAACAACTGGCGACCGAAATTTTGGGCATGCAGCTGATCACGCACCAAACCGGCCCGATGGGTCAAAAAGTGCGTCGCTTGCTCATTGAAGACGGCGCGGACATCAAAAAAGAGTATTACGTATCCGCCGTCACCGACCGCGCCAGCCAGCGCGTGGCCATGATTGCGTCGAGTGAAGGCGGCATGGACATCGAAGGCGTGGCGCATGACACGCCCGAAAAAATCATCACCGAGATCGTCGATCCCGCGCTGGGCCTGACCGACGCGCAAGCCAAAAAACTGGCCGATGCGATTGGCGTGCCCGCAGGCTCCACCGCCAAGGCCGTGGACGTGCTGCAAAAAATCTACCAGGTCTATATGGACACCGACGCCAGCCTGGTGGAAGTCAACCCGCTGATTTTGGAAGGCAATGGCAACATCAAAGCCCTGGACGCCAAGTTCAACTTTGACGCCAATGCGCTCTACCGCCACCCCGACATCGTCGCCTACCGCGATCTGGACGAGGAAGACGCCGCCGAGATCGAAGCTTCTAAATTCGACCTGGCCTACATCAGCCTAGATGGCAACATCGGCTGCCTGGTCAACGGCGCCGGTTTGGCTATGGCGACCATGGACACCATCAAGCTATTTGGCGCGGAACCGGCCAACTTCTTGGACGTGGGCGGCGGCGCCACCCCCGAGAAGGTGACCGAGGCCTTCAAAATCATGCTGAAAAACCCCAAGGTCAAGGCGATTTTGGTCAATATCTTCGGCGGCATCATGAAGTGCGACACGATTGCCCACGGCGTCATCGCCGCTTGTAAGGCGGTCAACCTGCAAGTGCCGCTGGTGGTGCGCATGAAGGGCACCAACGAGGACATCGGCAAAAAGATGCTGGCCGACTCGGGCCTGCCCATCATCAGCGCCAACACCATGGCCGAAGCGGCGCAAAAAGTCGTCGCCGCTGTCCAAGCCCACGCCTAAAGCCCACGCCACCGTCAGAAAGAAACCGCCATGTCGATCTTCATCAACAAAGACACCCGCGTTATTACCCAGGGCATTACCGGCAAAACCGGCGCATTCCACACCGAAAAATGCCAGGAATACGCCAACGGCAAAGCCTGCTTTGTAGCCGGTGTGAACCCCAAAAAAGCCGGTGAGTCGGTGCTGGGCATCCCGATTTACGCCTCCGTCAAAGAAGCCGCGCATGAAACCGGCGCCACTGTGTCCGTCATTTACGTGCCGCCCCCCGGCGCGGCAGCGGCCATTTGGGAAGCCGTCGAGGCCGACCTGGACTTGGCGATCTGTATTACCGAAGGCATCCCGGTGCGCGACATGCTGGAATTGCGCAACAAAATGCGCGCCAAAGAAGCCGCTGGCGGCAAAAAGACCTTGCTGCTCGGCCCCAACTGCCCTGGCCTGATCACGCCCGAAGAAATCAAAATCGGCATCATGCCCGGCCACATCCACCGCAAAGGCCGCATCGGTGTGGTCAGCCGTTCGGGCACGCTCACCTATGAAGCGGTGGCGCAGCTCACCGAAATCGGCCTGGGCCAGTCCAGCGCCGTGGGCATTGGCGGCGACCCGATCAACGGGCTCAAGCACATCGACATCATGCGCGCCTTCAACGAGGACCCGGACACCGACGCCGTCATCATGATCGGCGAAATCGGCGGCCCGGACGAAGCCGAAGCCGCCCGCTGGTGCAAGCTGAACATGAAAAAGCCCATCGTCGGCTTTATCGCCGGCGTCACCGCGCCCGCAGGCAAGCGCATGGGCCACGCCGGCGCGCTGATCAGCGGCGGCGCCGACACGGCGGACGCCAAGCTGGCCGTCATGGAAGAGTGCGGCTTCAAAGTCACGCGCAACCCTTCGGAAATGGCCAAGCTGCTCAAAGCCATGCTCTAAGCGCGGCTTGCCTAGGCAAGCGCTTCACGACCCCCGCTGGTGCGCCAGCACCCGCGGACAGGGTCACTCCGCTAGCCTAAGGAAAACACGATGGAAATGCTGCAAACCCCCGAGTTCTGGCTCGGGCTACTGAAAATCATCTGGATCAACATCATCCTCTCGGGTGATAACGCGGTCGTCATCGCCCTGGCGGCGCGCAGCTTGCCGCCGGAGCAGCAAAGACAAGCCGTCTTGTTTGGGTCCGGCGCAGCGGTGGTCTTGCGTATCGTGCTAACGGTGGTGGCGGTGCAACTGCTGGCCCTGCCTTATTTACAAATCGTGGGCGGCGCGCTGCTCTTGTGGATAGGCGTGCAACTGCTGTCCGAACACGGCGACGAGGAGGGCGAGGAAAAACAATACGGCTCCATGATGGCGGCCATACGCACCATCTTGATCGCCGACCTGGTCATGAGCCTGGACAACGTCATTGCCGTAGCCGCTGCCGCCAATGGAAACATGGTGCTACTGGTATTGGGCTTGGCGATCAGCATTCCGATGGTGATCTTTGGCAGCACCCTGATGATCCGCCTGATGGAGCGCTTCCCCGTTGTGGTGACCTTTGGCGCTGGCTTGATCGGCTGGGTGGGTGGCGAGACCATGGTCAGCGACAAAGTGCTGGCACCGCTAGTGGAAAACATGCACTGGCTGCACCAAGCGGGCCCGGCCCTGGGTGCGGCGCTGGTGCTGCTGCTAGGGCACTGGCTGCAAAAGCGCCATGAGAAAGACGAAGCATCGGGCCAGGACAGCGGCGCCTAAAGGGCTAGGCCCTCGCCGCTGCGCGCCTGGCCAACATCTAGCGAAGCAGGACGCAGCAATGGGCCCGCACAAAGGGGCAAAATTCGCTACGCACCTTGCCAAAGCCCCGTCATGCAGACCCTGCCAATGGGAAAAATAGATATTTTTTTGATAATTTTGTAAAAATGTATTGCTTTTCGTGATTTTGATGTATGATTTCCGAACCATTACCGATTTTGATAAATTTACCAATTTAATCGAATGAAGCAAATGGCCATGGTTAGTTCATCTTTTTTTAAAATTTTCAAGGGAGTTTTTACATGAGAAATAGTATGCAAAAGGGTTTTACCCTGATCGAGTTGATGATCGTGATCGCGATCATCGGTGTCTTGGCTGCGGTGGCTGTTCCTGCCTACCAAGACTACATTGCGAAGTCACAAGTTGCAGCCGGTTTGGCGGAAATCAACCCCGGCAAAGTGCAGACCGAAGTACTCTTAAATGACAGCCAGACTGCCACTAGCGCTGCGGCAATTGGATTAACTGCGACAACAACCCGATGCGCAATAACAGTAAATATCGTCGCATCCGGTAATACCGCGAGTTCGATTACTTGTACGTTGAACGGTGCGACCTCAATTGCGACCAAGAAAGTTCAGCTACAAAGAACCGTTGATGCTGCCGGAACCCCAGGGGTTTGGTCTTGCGTAACAAATGTGGCCAGTAAATATGCCCCTGCGGGCTGCAACGCCGCCGGAACCCTCATCTAAGAGCCTGCAGGAGCTATTCAAGCGCGGCTCTCGCTCACTGACTGAATCAGTGAAGCTTGAGCTGCGCTTTGTCACAGAGAAAACAGGCTTCGCGCCTGTTTTTTTATACCAATTTCAGATATTCGGCTGAGCCCGTTCATCCGCCTAATGGAAGCCAACGTCAAACCATCCACATCGAATTTTCACTCAAGCGCCAAACCGGCAATTGCCTCTATGCCTGTGAACCCCCAATCGATTTCCATTCCGTGGATGTATCTTTGGGCCGGTATTTTCTCCATCGGCTGGCTGTTACCAAAGCCCCACACTCTCTGGTTTAGCTTTCAAACGGAAGTTTGGGTCGCTGTCGCATCACTGCTCGCGGCGGCGATCTTGCTTTGTAAATATTGGAACCGACATTTGCCGGTGCCCATGATTGCCGTAGCGCTAGCGACCCTCAGCCTGGTTCCAGCGATTCAATGGGCCTTTGGGCTGATAGCTTTGGGTGGCCACGCTTGGCTGTGCAGTTTGTACTTATTCGGATTTGCGCTGGCGCTTGGCTGCGGTTTTGCCTGGGAAAAGGCATGGCCAGGGCAGTGCACGGACGCTCTGTTTTTTTCGATTGGCTTGGCCGCACTGGTAACAGTATTTCTCCAAGCGACACAGTGGTGCGGCCTAGCAGATGGCAGTACATGGTGGGTTGTTCCTGCGCCACCAACGCGCCCCAATGGCAACTTTGGGCAGGCTAATCTGGCTGCCACTTTCCTTTTGTGGGGCTTGTGCGCAGTGGCTTGGTTTACGGCGCGGCATCGCCTGCACTACCTTGCAGCCATTGCGATGGCGGCGCTCATGCTGTTTGGCATAGCCCTGAGCAACTCACGCACTGCGTTTTTGGGATTAATACTCTGCATTGCCATAGTTTTTTTGCACCGGCGGCTTTGGGGTACGAAAGCCGTTTTGCAGGTGGTCAGCGGTTTGGCAGCCTTCTTTCTGGCCTGTGTGTTTTTTATCCCCTGGATCAAGCAACAGTCGAACAGCCAGAAATGGGTCAGCCAAAGCGAAATCGAAAACACCGTATTTAATTCAAGTAGCCTTTCTGAACGTCTTGATATTTGGTCCATCGCGCTGGAGGCCATAAAGGAAAGGCCCCGGCTTGGCTATGGCTGGGGCCAGACATTTACAGCCCAATTGGAAGTGGCGGACCGACCCCACGGTTTTGGGCAGCCATTGACATCGGCCCATAACTTGGCGCTGGACTTGATGCTGTGGGTTGGCATGCCCATCGGTCTGCTCTTGCTGGCGGGAGTGGGGCTTTGGCTATACCGCCGCAGAACAATGCTCGGTGCGCCGGACACATTTATCGTGGGACTTTTCATCGTCATTTTTTGCAACCACGCTATGCTCGAGTTGCCGTTCCAGTATGCCTACATGTTGCTACCCTTTGGGTGGGTGGTAGGCGCGCTGGAGGCGCGTGTGGGGCAAGGCGATGTCTGCGTCTTTAAGGCACCTTGGACCCTTACATTATTGGCAGTGGGTTTTATGGCGCTATGCCTTTACACCATTGAGATGGATTACTTGGTAATTGATGAAGCCCATAGCAACCGGGTTTTAAAGCGCTTGCACCTCACAGGAAATTCACCGGCTGAGCCAACGCCCGGTTTGCTGACCCATCTCGCCGGGCAGGTCGGTTTGGAACAGTTTGATATAGGGGAAAAAGACAAGGGCTTAGAGACACTTAAAGAAATGGAGGACTTGGCTATGTTTGCACCTGGTCCATTCCCGATGATCCTAGTGCCCGGCACTTTGGTAGTGAATGGACAACCCGAACGCGCGCGGTGGTGGCTGCGCCGGATTTGCAAAATCAGGCCCGCGCATATTTGCCGCAAATTGCAGCTGAATTGGCAGGCCCTAGGCGAAAAACACCCTGCAATCGCAGCTGTCGCCTGGCCTGAGAACACAGTTGATACCAAAGCAAATTAAATCCCTATACGTCGCGCGAGCGCCAGGGGCGTCGGCAATAACACGTCCGTCTCATGGCCTAGCATGCGGAGTAGCGGTGGGCATTTGGCAAATTGGTACGATAGGGCGCAATACATGAAAAGGTTTATACGGCAAGGTTTCACCCTGATCGAGCTGAGGGCCGTGATCGCCATCATCGGCGTGCTGGCTGCGGTGGCACTGCCCGCTTAGCAAGACTAGGCGTCCAAGGGGCAGGTGAGTGCCGGGCAGGCTACCTCTATAGCCAGTATTTGAGACGCTTGCACCCCGCACTGGCACAGGCGCCCAAGCCTTCTAGCGCAGCAGTGAGCGCCGATAATCCCGCGCGTGCCGTCTATCCCTATTTTTCTTGCTGGCTGTGTGGCCGCGCTGTGTGTGGCGCTGCCTTGGCTGAACCCTTTTAGTTTCGGGCCTTCGGTGATGGTCTTATCGGCGCTGGTGGCCTGGTGGGCGGCGGCAGGGCTGTGTCTGTGCTTTGGTAGTTTGCTCACGACGCTGCAGGTGCGCTGGCAGGCGCTGCTGGGGGGCTGGGCGCTGGCGGCGGGCGTGAGCGCACTGGTGGGGCTGCTGCAGTATGTCGACCAGACCATGGCGTTTGCGCCCTGGATCAATTACGCCGGGCTGGGCCAGGCCTTTGGCAATTTGCGCCAGCGCAACCAGTTAGCGACGCTGTGCAGCATGGGGCTGGCTGTTTTGTGGTGGTGGGCGCAGTATGCGCGGGTGGGTGTGCCAACACGCCACAACGCTGAGGCCCCTAGCACTTGGGCCGGCACTGCCTTGACTTTGGCCTTGCTGGCCGGTGCCGCGCTGGTGGGTACGGCAGCTGCGGCCACGAGTTCGCGTACCGCGTTTATGCAGTTGTTGCTGCTGCTCGTCCTAGCCTGGTGCTGGCGGCCGAGCGCGCCTGCGTCAGGCGGCAGGTACCGGGGCTTGGGCTTGGTGGGCTTTATGTTGCTGGCCTATGTGCTGGCCGCTTGGCTTTTGCCCGTGGCGGTGCGGGTGGAGGGCTCGGTGTTTGAACGTATGCGCGAATCACCCGATGGCTGCGAAAGCCGCGTGGCTTTGTACCGCAATGTGCTGTACCTGATCACGCAAAAGCCGCTGACAGGTTGGGGCTGGGGCGAGTTGGATTACGCGCATTTCATGACGCTGTACACCACGCCCTTGGCGGGGGTGCGCTTTTGCGCTATTTTGGATAACGCACACAACTTGCCTTTGCATTGGGCGGTGGAGCTAGGCCTGCCGCTGGCGCTTGCGGCATGTGGCGGCTTGCTGTGGATGCTGCGGCGGATGCGACCGTGGCGCGAGGCGGTGCCGCAGCGCCAGTTGGCATGGGCGGTGCTGGGGATGATCGGCCTGCATAGTTTGCTGGAGTATCCGCTGTGGTACGGGCCTTTCCAGATCGCCGCGCTGATGTGTGGGTGGGTGTTGTTGGCGTTTCCTGCACGGGGAGTGGGGACGGTTACGGACAGTGGCCCGCAATGGCAATGGCGGCTAGCGGCGGGCGCGCTGGCGCTGGCTTGCGCGGTGGCGAGCTGGAATTACCGGGCCGTAAGCCAGCTGTATTTCAGCCCTGAGCATCGGGCACCGGCCTACCAGGGGCAGACTTTTAGCAAGGTGCACGAGGCTTGGTTTTTTGGCGGGCATGTGGATTTTGCGGAGCTATCGGTCACGCCACTGGAGCCGTGGAACGCGCAGCATTTGATGGATTTGGCAGAAAAGACCTTGCATTTTTCGCCCGAGGCCAAGGTGGTGGAAATCATTTTGGACGCGGCGCTGTTATTGCAACGGGCCGACAAAATCGCGCTGTATGCGCCGCGCTATGCGGCGGCTTTTCCCAAGGATTACGCGCGTTGGCGGCAAGCGCATGCCGACTTGGTTTTGCCTTGATACAGATGGCCGACAAGGCTTATGGCGAAGATGTTTTTATAGGTGGCGCGCAGGCGCTAAGTGTCATAAAATTTGTAAATTCTGCAATTTCGGAGAAGTAAATTAATGCCACCTAACTTTGTTCCCCCATTGCGCGCGCACCGCGCACATCGCTTGTCCGTGGCGGCACTTGCGCTTTTCGCCAGCCTGGGCGCGCAAGCGCAATTGCAAGTGCCCGATCCGAGCCAAGATGTCTATGTGGGTCTGGGTGCCCTGAGTATTGCAACCATCGGCTATGCCCGTCCGATAAATAGTAATTTTGGGCTACGGGCGGAGTATGCCTTTGGGCCTACGCTTTCGCGCGATATGGCGGTCAGCGGGGCCGATGCGAGCGCCAGCATCAAAGCGAACCGTGGCGGATTGTTTGCCGATTGGTACCCCTTTAGCGGTGGCTTGCGTCTGGTGGGCGGGGTGACTTTCAACGATATTCGTTTGGATCTGAGCGCCAAAGGTACAAACGGATCGACCATCGACATCAACGGCATAAACACCAGCCTGGCTGGCGAGACTTTCGGCGCCAGCGTTACCTTCCCAACGACCACGCCTTATTTCGGTATCGGTTACGGGCACCAAGAAAGCAAGTCCAGGGGAATCGGGTTTTACGCTGATGTGGGCTTCATGGTGGGAAGTTTTAACTCCGCAATTACGACTAGTGTGTTGGGCCAAGACGGTATCACGCAAGCGGATATCGACAAAGAAAGCCAATCCATCCGGGACAAGATTTCCAACCTGAATGTGCTGCCCAGTTTGTCTATGGGCTTGGTGTACCGCTACTGATCGTTCGATATAGGCGCAAACCACGCCATGCGCTTAGGGCCTTGTGCAGTCCCCTGGCCTTAGCCAGGCAGATTGCCTTCTTCCAAGGCTTCCATGCGGCATTCATAGGCGCCGCTGGGGCCATTGCCATACCAGAGATGGCCTTTCAAATAGAACAACTTCGTAGAAAACGTGACCCAAACGACTACGTCATTGGGGCAGTGCCGCTTGGCCTGGTCTGCGGTTTTGAATTTGCCCGCAGGCTGGTAGGCCCAAGCCAGTGCGGGCAAGAGCACAAGAGCGTATAGTCTGGCAAGGCGGCTTAGCTTCATGCGCGAATCTTATCGCGCTAGGCTTGACGCATCAAAGCACGTAAAAGGCTGGTGGGTCTGCTTGCGGATGACGGGGCCGCGCGAGGGTGTCGCGCACGCTGGTCGCCGTGCAACATTTTTGCCTGGCAGGCCCGCCATTAACGATTGACAAAACTCCCGCTCTTACCCCCATGCTTTTCCAAGAGCGTAATGCCTTGCATCACCATGCCCCGATCCACGGCTTTGCACATGTCGTAGATGGTTAGCAAGGCCACCTGCACAGCGGTGAGGGCTTCCATCTCCACGCCAGTGGGGCCGACGGTTTCAACCGTGGCGGTGCATTGGACGCCGTCGTGCGCTTGGGCGGCGTCGGCGTGCAGGATGTCCAGTTCTATGGCGACGCGGGTCAGGGCCAGCGGGTGGCACAGGGGGATGAGTTCGCTGGTTTTTTTGGCCGCCATGATGGCCGCCACGCGGGCGATGCCCAGCACGTCGCCTTTTTTGGCGCTCCCGCTTTCTATCAGCGCACGGGTCGCTGGCAACATGTGGATGCAGCCGGTGGCAATGGCGATGCGCCGGGTGCTGGCTTTGTCGGCCACATCGACCATATGGGCCTGGCCGGCAGCGTCAAAGTGGGTAAGTGCGTTCATAAGTTGTCCGAATCTGCGCGCTAGGCGCCTCAACCGGCAGGTCTGCCAATGAAATGGCAGGGCATTTACCGGGCGTTTATGGTTCCCGTGCATCATACGGGGATGCGATTTACCTCCCTTCGGCGCTTTGGCCACTGTTCCCCCATTCGCTCGTACTTGCTTTCGGGCCTGTTGATGGTGGCCTGGGCACCTGCGCCAGCGCAGGTCCATGTGCCGTCGTCGTCCCTCTTTAGCAAAGCCCTGCCCGACTTGGGTGATGAAACGGACTTGTCCATCGCGGCCGAGCGGCGACTGGGCGACTCGATTGTGCGCAGCCTCTACCGCGACCCGGACTATCTGGATGACCCGGTGCTAACCGACTATGTGCAAAGCATCTGGCAACCATTGCTGCGTTCGGCGCGCGCGCGCGGCGATTTGCGCGCCGATATGCAAGAAGTGTTCGCCTGGGAAATACTGGTTTCCAAAGAGCGTGATGTAAATGCATTTGCGCTGCCCGGCGGGTATTTCGGCCTGTATCTGGGTTTGGTGGGCATGGTCCAGACCCGCGATGAACTGGCCTCGGTACTGGGGCATGAAATGAGCCATGTCACGCAGCGCCATATCGCCCGCAGAATGAGTAAAGAAAGTGCGCAAACGCCCTGGATGATCGGCGGGATGATTTTGGGCTTGTTAGCTGCCAGCAAGAGCAACAACTACAACGCAGCGAATGCCGCCATCATGGGCAGCCAGGCCATTGCCATTCAAAACAGCCTGAATTATTCGCGCGACATGGAGCGCGAGGCTGACCGTACCGGCTTTGGAGTGACGACCGAAGCGGGGTTTGAAGCACAAGGCTTTGTCGCCATGTTCGAAAAGTTGCAACAAGCCAGCCGCAATAACGACAGCGGTGGCTTTCCCTACCTGCGCAGCCACCCGCTGACCACCGAGCGCATTGCCGACATGCAAGGCCGCATAGGCATGCAGCCAACCGCGCAATTAGCAGCGGATGCGGATTGGCAAGCGCTGCTGATGGCCGCGCGCGCGCGGGTACTTTCCAACAGCGGGGTGGACGCTTTACGACTGTGGCAGGCCGATGTGCAGCCCGAAGCCCTGGCCAGCAAAAGCCCCGCCCAACGGGCCGCCGCTTTGTATGGCGCGGCGCTGGCGGCGATCAGGATGCGTGCGCTGGAGTCGGCCAAGGCCCTGGTGAGCCGGCTTGCCGCCGTGGCCGGTGCGCCGCCGCTGGTCGAGCGATTGGTCCGCCTATTGCGCGCTGATATTGCGCTGGCCACGGACGATTTCGCCGGTGCTGCCAATGCACTGGCAGCACCTGTACGCCCCGCCTTGCGCGATGACATGGCCTTGGACCGTGCAGAACTGCTGCTGCGCGCCCAGGTGCAGACCGCTAGCGGGCAGGCGGGGTTGGCGGCGACGGATTTGTACCTCTGGGTGATGGCGCATCCGCGCGACTTCAACGCCTGGCGCAGCCTGGGCCAGGCGTATGAGGTGCAAGGCCGTGCGATTGCCGCGATCCGCGTACAGGCCCAGGCCGATGGTTTGCAGCAGGACTGGTCTGCCGCCTTGGCGCGCTTGCGCGCGGCGCAAGACCTGGTGCGCAAAGGCCAATGGGGCAGCCAGGGGCCGGACTACATCGAAGCCACGATTGTGGACACCCGGGCCCGGGAAATCGTGCAGATGATGCGCGAACAAGCCGCGCAGCAACGCTAAGGTTTAGGCCGAATCGGCCATCGGCGCGGCGCGGCGCTGGCTGCGCCAGCCGGCCAGCAACACGCCCGCAGTGACTGCTGCATACAGGCCCCAGCGGGCCCATTGCTGCTGCTCTAAAACAACGCCCTTAGCGGCGCCGAAAAATTCTTGCAGCCAAGGCTCATTGGCAATCATTTGTGCCGCGGTTAGCGCCAGTACCGCCGCGCCCACGCCGATGATCCAGGGGAAGCGCTCGACCAGGCGAAGCACCACAGAACTGCCAAAGACCACAATGGGCACGCTGACCAGCAGCCCGATGACCACCAAATCCATCGCGCCATGGGCCGCGCCCGCGACGCCCAGCACATTGTCTACACCCATGAGCGCATCGGCGACGATGATAGTTTTCATGGCGCCCCAAAAAGTATTTGCCCCGCCTTCTTCATGGTCTCCATCGCCTTGATCGGCTAACAACTTGTAGGCCACCCAGACCAGCCCCAGACCGCCAACCAACATGAGGCCCGGTATCTGCAAGAGCCAGACGACGCCCAGCGTCATGACGATGCGCACAACGATAGCGCCCGCCGTACCCCAAAGAATGGTTTTTTTGCGCAAGTGTTCGGGCACGTTGCGCGCGGCCAGCGCGATGACGATGGCGTTGTCGCCGGCCAGTACGAGGTCAATCAAGATAATAGCCAGCAGCGCTGACCACCAGGCATTTGAGAATAATTCCACGATTTGAATTCCTGTAAAGAGGCCCGGGCGCGGGCGTATTGAAACCTGACGGGCGGATGCGGCGCAGGCCACACACGCTCGGCGAAGGTCTTGCCCGATGGCGCAGTGCACGAGGCACTGGCATCTGTGGGGCCGGAACAGCAAGTGTCCGTATTGACGACCCGACAACGGGGGGCTACTCCCCTTCAACCGGCCGAGTATATAAAAGTCTCGGCTGGCCCCAAAAGCGGTGGGGATAAGCCCTGCGCGTCCGTCGCGCGGCCAGTACGGCTATCATCGCGCCTCTTCTTTTCAAACCCCCATGGCAGGCATACACATTACCGATATCGAGTCGGCTATCAACTATTGGCGCGCCAAAAGCCCTTCGCCTGACGGCGTGTCCCTGCCCGGGCCCACGCGCGCGCTAGCCGAGATATATGCGCTGCTGGTTTATTACCGAGAGATGGAGGCCGACGAGCGCAGCATGCCGCGCGCAGCGCACGAGGCCTGGCTGGACTGGTATGCCAGCACGCCGGACACGCCGTGCATCGCCATTTGCTCCACCAGCCAGGGCGATGAAACCTGCAAAGGCTGCGGCCGCAGTTTTTCGGAAGTGCAGCTGTGGCCACAAATGAGCCCGGCGGAAAAACGTGCCACCTGGCGGCGCATTACCCTGGATGGCAGCGCGTGGCGCTTTAATAAGTATGCAGAGCGCGCAGCAGAAGGTGCGCGGCCCGCGGGTACGGCCCAATCCACAGCACCCAGCCATCTCAGCTAGCGCTATGGACGATTTGCGCTATAAGCCCTCGACCACCGTGGCAGCCATCATCGAGCGCGACGGCCTGTTTTTACTAGTGGAAGAAGAAACACCCGAAGGCCTGCGCCTGAACAACCCGGCAGGCCATCTGGATCCGGGCGAGTCATTGGTGCAAGCCTGTGCGCGCGAAGCGCTGGAGGAAACCGCGTTTGCATTCACGCCCCGGGCACTGGTGGGCATTTACCTGGCCCGCGTGCAGTTGCCCGACAGCCCGTCGCGGCCCGGTGGCTCGGACATCAGCTATCTGCGCTTTGCGTTTTGTGGTGACTTAGGCGCCTTGGACGCGCAGCGCACACTGGACACCGGCATCGTGCGCACGCTGTGGGTCACGCCAAGCCAAGCGCGCGCCAGCGCAGCGCGGCACCGCAGCCCGTTGGTCTTGCAATGCATAGAAGACTATCTGGCCGGCCAGCGCTACCCCTTGGACCTTCTACACACCCACGCGGGCGTGTACGCCAAGCAGCAGCGCGATTAAAAGCGCGGCTTGGTTTGCGCGCCTTGCGGCACGCCTGCCTTGACGCCGAGCCCTAAGCGGGTGCAGGCCTAAAATCGGCCCATGAGCGCCACCCTAAAGCCCCTGAAAAAACAACGCATGGTGGTGGGCTTGAGCGGTGGCGTGGACTCGGCGGTGACGGCCTATTTGCTTCAACAGCAAGGGCATGAGGTGGTTGGCATCTTCATGAAAAATTGGGAAGACGACGACCGCGCACCAGGCGCCGATGCACTAGACACCGACGCCGGTTATTGCACCTCCAAAGAAGACTTTATCGACGCCGCCGCCGTGGCCGATGTGCTGGGTATCGAGATCGAGCATGTCAACTTTGCCGCCGATTACAAAGACCGCGTGTTCGCCGATTTTTTGCGCGAGTACCAAGCCGGGCGCACGCCCAATCCGGATATTTTGTGTAACGCCGAAATCAAGTTCAAAGCCTTTTTAGACCACGCCATGCGCCTGGGTGCGGACTGCATCGCTACCGGCCACTATGCGCGGGTGCGACAGAACGAAAACAGCGGCTTATTTGAACTGCTCAAAGGTCTGGATGCGTCCAAAGACCAAAGCTATTTTTTGCACCGGCTCAACCAAGCGCAGTTGTCCAAGACATTGTTTCCGGTGGGCGAGTTGCACAAAACCGAAGTGCGCCGCATTGCCGACGAGATTGGCCTGCCCAACGCTAGAAAGAAGGATTCGACCGGCATTTGCTTTATCGGCGAGCGCCCGTTTCGTGAGTTTCTCAATCGCTATATCGCCAAAGAACCCGGCCCTATAAAAAATCCCAAGGGCCACACCATAGGCCAGCATGTGGGCTTGTCGTTTTACACGCTGGGGCAGCGCCAGGGCCTGGGCATTGGCGGGCTGAAGGCGCGTGGTGCACAAAAAGGCGGCGGCGAGCATACGCCTTGGTTTGTAGCGCGCAAAGATATGCAGACCAATACCTTGTGGGTGGTGCAGGGGCATGCGCATCCGTGGCTGTTGTCACGCGCGCTTCATGCGGCGGACGCAAGCTGGGTATCGGGCAGCGCGCCCGCCTGCACTCAAGCCCTTGCAGGCAAAACCCGTTACCGACAAAGCGACAGCACCTGTGCATTACAAAGCAGTGACGGACCTTTATTTGATGTGGGCTTTGACAGCCCGCAATGGGCAGTCACGCCGGGCCAGTCGGCCGTGCTGTACGACGGTGATGTATGCCTGGGCGGTGGTGTGATTGCCAGCGTCAGTCCGCTTGACGCAGCGATGTAACCCTGCCCAAGCGCCCCGTGGGACAATGGATCACCGAGAAAAATAGTGTTTTGAGAAAGCTGCCACCATGCCCCGTCGCGCCACCAAAATCGTAGCCACTCTGGGCCCCGCTTCCAGTAACCCGGAAATGCTAGAAGCCCTGATTCGCGAAGGCGTCGATGTGGTGCGGCTGAACTTCAGCCACGGCACCGCGCAAGACCATATCGACCGCGCCACCATGGTGCGCGAAGTAGCCAAACGTGCGGGACGCGAAGTGGCAATCATGGCCGACCTGCAAGGCCCCAAAATCCGCGTCGGCAAATTTGCTGAAGGCAAGGTTTTTCTGGAACACGGCCAGCCTTTTATTTTGGACGCGGGCCGCACCGAACTGGGCGATGTCAACGCGGTGGGCCTGGACTACAAATCGCTACCCCAAGAAGTGAAGGCCGGTGATGTGCTGCTGCTGAACGACGGCATCATCGTGATGGTGGTGGACAAGGTGATAGGCCAGCAAGTGCACACCATCGTCCGACTTGGCGGCGTACTATCAAATAACAAAGGCATTAACAAACAAGGCGGCGGTCTGACGGCACCGGCGCTTACCGCCAAGGATATGGAAGACATCCGCACCGCCATGGCTTTCAAAGCCGACTACGTGGCCGTGAGTTTCCCCAAATGCGCTACCGATATGGAAATGGCGCGCCAGTTGTGCAATGTGGCTGCCGCCGAGTTCAACCACAAGCCGGGCCTGATCGCCAAGATCGAGCGCGCGGAGGCGATCCCCAAGCTGGAAGAAATTTTGTTGGCGTCCGACGGCATCATGGTCGCGCGTGGCGACTTGGCAGTGGAAGTGGGCAATGCCGCAGTGCCAGCGCTGCAAAAGCGCATGATCAAAATGGCGCGCGAGTTTGACAAGATTGTGATTACCGCCACGCAGATGATGGAGTCCATGATCAGCAACCCGGTGCCTACGCGTGCGGAGGTGAGCGACGTAGCCAATGCGGTGCTCGACGGCACCGATGCCGTGATGCTGTCAGCCGAAACCGCCGCCGGGAATTACCCGCTGGAGACAGTGCGCGAAATGGCGCAGATTTGCGTGGCTGCCGAAGCGGGCGAATCGGTAAAGTTGGAAACCGACTTCGTCGGCAAGACGTTTGCGCACATTGACCAGTCGATCGCCATGGGTGCTCTCTTTACCGCGCACCACCTGGGCGCCAAAGCGATTGTGGCCATGACCGACAGCGGCTCCACCGCTTTGTGGATGAGCCGCCATTTGATTCAGGTGCCGATTTACGCGCTCACGCCCAATGTGGCCAGCCAGCGCCGCATGACGCTGTACCGCAATGTGCGCCCCTTGCTCATGAGCAGCAGCAATGACCGCGACACTGCCCTGAGCGATGCCGAAGCGCAACTCAAAAAGCTGGGCATTGTGTCCAGCGGCGATGTCTATGCCATCACTTGCGGCGAACCCATGGGCGCGCCCGGCGGCACCAATATGATGAAGGTCTGCCGCGTTTCCTAAACCTTGCCTAAGCCCATTGGCCGCTTCGCAGAGGCCATGCAGGCTGAGGCCGGGCGACGATTTTTCGCTCGCGTCATGAGGAGCCCGGCCTCAGCCTGCATGGCCTCGGGCGTGTACTAGGGACGCGGCGGGCAAATCTCAATAGAATCTCCGGTCGGTACAAGTTACCAAGTGGTTACCAACTTCCCGGAGAACCCCCATGGCCCTCGTCTCAATGCGCGAATTGCTGGACCACGCCGCCACCCACGGCTACGGCATCCCTGCTTTTAATGTAAACAACCTGGAACAAGTCCAGGCCATCATGGAGGCTGCTAACGAAGTAGGCGCTCCGGTCATCATGCAAGCGAGCGCCGGTGCGCGCAAGTACGCAGGCGAGGCCTTCCTCAAACACCTGATCCAAGCAGCCATCGAAACCTATCCGCATATCCCGGTGGTGATGCACCAGGACCACGGCCAAAGCCCGGCAGTGTGCCAGGGCGCGATCAACCTGGGCTTTAGCTCGGTGATGATGGATGGCAGCCTAGAAGGCGACGGCAAGACGATTGCCAGCTACGAATACAACGTGGACGTGACGCGCCAAGTGGTGGACATGGCGCACAAACTGGGCGTTACCGTGGAAGGCGAGCTGGGCTGCCTGGGTTCACTAGAAACCATGAAGGGCGACAAAGAAGACGGCCACGGCACTGATGCCACCATGACGCGCGAGCAATTGCTCACCGACCCAGAACAAGCTGCCGATTTCGTCAAGCGCACGCAACTGGACGCGCTGGCCATTGCGATTGGCACCAGCCATGGCGCCTACAAATTTACGCGCCAGCCCACCGGCGATATTTTGGCGATTGACCGCATCAAAGAGATCAACCGCCGCCTGCCCAATACGCATTTGGTGATGCACGGCTCGAGCAGCGTGCCGCAAGAGATGCTGGCCACCATCAATGCCTACGGCGGCAAGATGAAGGAGACCTATGGCGTTCCCGTAGCCGAAATCCAAAAAGCGATTCAGTTTGGCGTGCGCAAGATCAATATCGACACCGACATCCGCCTGGCCATGACTGCCGCCTGCCGCAAGTTTTTGGCAGAAAACCCCGACAAATTCGACGCCCGCGATTGGCTCAAACCCGCGCGCGAAGCGGCCAAGCAATTGTGCAAAGCGCGCTATATCGAGTTCGGCTGCGAAGGCCAAGGCGCCAAAATCAAAGGCGATTCGCTCAGCGTGGTCGCCACGCGCTATGGCAAGGGCGAGCTGGCGCAAGTGGTGCTTTAAGTAGGACCGAGTCGTTTAACACCTAGGCAGCAAGCGGCAGGCGGAGCACCCGCCTGCGCTACAGTCCTGCCCATGGCCTCTTCCCTACACACCTCCACCCTGCATTCCCTGCCCTTGCTGGCGCGCGGCAAAGTTCGCGACAACTACGCCGTTGGCAGCGACCGCATCTTGATGGTCGCCAGCGACCGGCTCAGCGCTTTTGATGTGATCATGGGCGAACCCATCCCTGGCAAGGGCGCATTGCTCACGCAAATGGCTTTGTTCTGGTTTGACAAATTCGGCCCCACGGGCCTGAACCTGTGCCCCATTCACCTGACTGGCGAAGCGCCCGAAAGCGTGGTTGCGCCCGACGAAGTGGCGCAAGTGCAAGGCCGCAGCATGCTGGTCAAACGGCTGCGGCCCTTGCCGGTCGAGGCGGTGGTACGCGGCTATTTGGCGGGTAGTGGCTGGAAGGAATACCAAAGCAATGGCGCGGTGTGCGGCGTGGCTTTGCCGCCGGGTTTGAAAAATGCCTCACGCCTACCGACATCGATTTATACGCCCGCCGCCAAAGCCGCCGTGGGCGAGCATGATGAGAACATCACTTTTGCGCAGACGGTGGACATGATCGGCTTGGACTTGGCTACGCGCATCCGCGATATCAGCATCGCGCTGTATGAAGCAGCAGCGGCATTTGCGCTGACCAAGGGCATCATCATCGCCGACACCAAGTTTGAATTCGGCTTGGACGCGGCGGGCACGCTGACGCTGATGGACGAGGTGCTAACGCCCGATTCCTCGCGCTACTGGCCTTTGGAGAGCTACGCCGAAGGCAGCAACCCGCCTAGCTACGACAAACAGTTTGTGCGCGATTGGCTGGAGGCCGCACAAGTCGATGGCAAGCCCTGGAGCAAAACCCCGCCCGCGCCCCGTGTGCCAGACACAGTGATTGCGCAAACTGCGGCGAAATACCAAGAAGCTTTGCAGCGCTTGACAGCCTGAGGGCGCCTTAGGTTTGGGGCCCAAGCGCCCTGGCAATTAATTGAGCGCCATGCTCAGCTTGCGCCGGTAGGTCGCGACCATTTGCGCTTGTGGGTCGGTCTCTGCGACGACTTTGCCCGCGAGCTCAATACCACCGGCGGTCTTGCCGGTGTCTTGCACCGCGCCCTTGGCTTTGGGCGGGGTGAGCAGCTCCAAAATCGCCACAAAGGTTTTGCGCGGCACCGCGTCGCCCCAGGCTTTATCGCGCATGATGATTTCTAGCAGCTCGTCCATGGCGACCGTCCATTGGCCTTCCACCATCAGCACGCGGGCTTTGGCTATGCGGGTATCAAAGTCGCGCTTGTTGGCGGCAATTAGTTCGTCAAACTGCGCTAGCTCCCAGTTGCCGCGCGGGTCGGTGTTGACAAATTCGATGGCGTTTAAGAAGTGGTGCAAAGCGTCAAAGCGGATTTGGCGCGGGATGGCCGCCAGGGCCGGAGCCAGCGCGGCTTTGGCTTCTTCCAGGGCGTTGTGGTGAATCAGCAGCTTGACCAGTTCGTGGCGCGCGTCGTCATTGGCCGGATCGGCGGCCAGGGTTTCCTGCAATTTGTGCAGCGCCGCTTCCACATCGCCCGCCGCCAGCAAGGCCTGCGCGTCTTCGGCGTCGGTGAGTGAGGCGCCTTCGGGGGGCAGGTGTTTGTCTAAAAAAGTCTTGATCTGGCTTTCGGGCACGGCGCCCATGAATCCATCCACCGGTTTTCCGCCGACCAAGAGCACGCAGGTGGGGATGCTGCGGATACCAAAGGCTTTGGAGAGTTCTTGCTCCTGGTCCGAGTCGATTTTGACCAGTTTGAAGCGCCCGGCGTAATCGGTTTCTACCTTTTCCAACAGCGGCCCTATCACTTTGCAAGGCCCGCACCACGGGGCCCAGAAGTCCAGCAACACCGGAATGTCGTGCGAGGCGGCTATGACTTCGGTTTCAAAATTTTGCAGGGTGACGTTGATCATGAAAAGATACTCGGGGTGAAAACGTAAAATTAGGCGTCTAGCCTCGTGGCACGGCTGCCGTCTGATCCTCGGGCGCAGGTGCCAAGCGCTGTTTCCAACCCTATGAGCACCACAC
>CAMBNY010000053.1 GCA_945869165.1 Comamonas sp. lk
CAAGCAAATGCGCGGCGCGCGCCACACCTGCATGTGTGATCCAGACTTGGTTTTCGTCAGGCTGTTGCTGCGCTGCATCCCACAGTTCTGCAACCCGGGCCAAAACTTCATTGGCGCTTTCCACGCCGCCGAACCGGTGTGCGCCGAAATCATCGGTCCAGGCTTGCATGGCGGCCAGTGGAATCGCGTCCCAGGCCACGCCTTCCCAAGTACCGAAGTCCATTTCGCGCAAACGTGTGTCGGTTTGCGGTTCCAGCTCCGGCCTTAGTTCAAACAAGGCCTTGGCGAGCTGCCTGCAACGCTGCAAGGGCGACACCCAAACTTGGCAATGCTCGGGTAAGGCTTGCGCTAATGCACGGGCAGCTTGCGATGTATGTGGCGGGTCTGCCTCCACATCTAGCGCGCCGTAGCAAACGCCGCTTTCTATCAACGGCGTAGCGTGTCTGACTATCCACAGCTTCATGTTGCTGAAACCATGCGAGATCAGAGGCCGCCGCCCAGGCCCAATGCGCAGCCCAGGTAAAACACAATCTCACACACCTGTTGTGTGGTGCCCAAGCAGTCGCCGGTAAAGCCTTGCAAGCGCCGCGCAAACAAGCGCAGCAGATACACAAAAGCCAGCGCGCTGGCCAGACCGCCGCAAGCCAAAACTTTCAACACCGGCAGCAACTGCGCCGTTGCCAGCATTTGCACACCGGCTCCTGACAGCACTGACGCTGCGACCCAAGCGCTCAGAGCCAGTGCGCCTGCACACCACAGCAAAGCGACCGCCAAACTACCGAAACTGATTTGATCTGCCAGCGGTTTGGACTTGGAGCCTGCGTCGTCGCCCACATGCGGCAGCCAGCGGATGACGAGCAAAGGCCAGGTGCGCGACACCACATGCGCAGCCATCAAAGCCAGACACATCCACAGCGCGCCGACCGCTCCCAGCAATGCCAATAGCGCCACTTTGGAAAGCAAAGCGAGCACCACAGCAATCGCGCCGAATGCACCGACGCGCGAGTCTTTCATGATGATCAGCGCACGCTCTCTGTCATAGCTGCCGCCCAGACCGTCGGCCACATCGGCCAGACCGTCTTCATGAAAAGCACCGGTCAGCCAGACGCTCCAAGCCGTGCCCAGCGCTGCCGCCACCAAGGGCGCATACGCGGCAGGCAAGTAGTGCATCAGCACCGCCGTCAACAACACGACCAAGCCACCGATAACCACGCCGACCGCCGGGAAGTAAGCCGCACTCGCACGCAACATGGCCGGGCTGAAGCCCACCCAATCGGCCAGCCGTCCGGTCACCGGGATGCGCGTGAAAAATTGCAAAGCCAGCAAAAAATGGCGAATCGCTGTCATGCAGTGACTGACGAAGATTTTTCAGACACACCGGCCGAGGCGAAGCTGGCCATGTCCCGCAGAATCGCGCAGGCCGACTGCAACAGCGGCCAGGCCAGGGCCGCACCCGAGCCTTCGCCCAAGCGCAAACCCAAGTCCAGCAAGGCTTGCACGCCCAGGTGCTGCAACATGAATTCATGGCCGCGCTCGCCCGAGCGGTGCGCGAACACGCAGCGCTGCAAGACCAGCGGTTGCAGCGCATGCGCCACCAGCACCGCAGCGCTGGCAATAAACCCGTCCACCAGAATCACACGCCGCTGTGCTGCGGCTTGCAGCACCGCGCCGGTCATCGTGGCTATCTCCAGCCCGCCGAATGCAGCGAGCGCATCCAAGGCTTGTGTGGCATCCGCATGCAAGGCCAGCACTTGGCGCAAGACATCGCATTTGCGCGCCACCGCTGCTGCATCCAGGCCGGTACCTGCGCCGGTACACAACTCAATATCCAACCCCACCAGACGCGCCAGCAGCAAAGACGCCGCCGAGGTATTGCCTATGCCCATCTCGCCCAGCAGCAAAGCGTTGCCGGGCAAGCCGCGCACCAGTTCCATGCCATTGCGCATGGCTTGTGCGCATTGCGCCTGAGACATCGCCACGCCTTGCGAAGAATCTGCCGTGCCGTTTTCTGCGCCCGCCACTTTGCGCACTAGCAAACCCGGGCGTTGCGTGCCCGCAGGCAGACCCGCCAGAAAATCGCGGTTCACGCCGCAATCGACCACGGTCAAAGCCAGACCATGCTGACGCGCCAGCACGCTGACCGCTGCGCCACCGGCCAGAAAGTTTTCTACCATCTGCCAGCTCACATCCGCTGGAAATGCTGATATGCCTTGCGCAACAAGGCCGTGGTCGGCGGCAAACACCACCATTTGCGGATGTTCCAGCATTGGTTTGTCGGTGCCCAGAATTTCGCCGATCTGCAATGCCAATGCTTCGAGCCGGCCGAGTGAACCCGGAGGCTTGGTTTTGTTGTCTATGGCGGACTGCAATACGCGGTGCAGTGCGGGATCGTGCAGATTATTAAGGGTTGGTAAAGCTATGTTCATAGTCTTGTAGTTTTCTTATAGAGAGTTAGAGGTCAACGAATGAGGGCATCCAACACGCCGGGCTCAAAGTGCGCTTGCACATAGTCTGCCAGACCGTCGAACACGCTATCCAGTGTCGGCACCGGTTGCACGCGGCCCGCACCGAATAAGGCTTGCACGGCGGCTATGTCCTCAAACAAACCGTGCAAATACACGCCCAGCACATTGCCCTGCGAGTTATGCCAACCCAAATCATTGGGCAAGGCCGCCTGCGCCACGACGCCGGCCTGCGCCATGCCCGCGTGCTGCTGCGTTTGGCCGTGGTGGATTTCATAACCCGTCACGCTGACGCCTGCCAGCGGCGCAAACGGCGACGCTGTGGAAGCGGCCAGCGCCTCTGAAAAACGGGCCTGCGTGTGGCGCACGGTTTTGTCGGTTTCAAACACCGTGACCAATGGCAGCAGCCCCAAGCCCGGCGCATTGCCGTCTATGCCGTGCGGGTCGATCAAAGCCTCGCCCAACATTTGCAAACCGCCGCAAATACCTAATACCGCGCCGCCCTGTTGTGCGTGCTGCGCAATCGCTGCATCCAGGCCTTGCGCGCGCAGCCAGGCCAAATCGCCACTGGTGTGCTTAGAGCCAGGCAGGATTATCCAATCGCTTGGTTTTAAGCCTGCCAATTCCACCGGGCTACGCACCCATTGCAAGCGCAAACCCGGAATATTTTTTAAGGGCTGGAACTCATCCAGGTTGCTAATGCGCGGATACGCGATGACAGCAATCGTTGTTTGCACTGCGCCGCTGGTGATGCTGCGCTCGTCAAACACGCCGTCTTCTTCGGGCAAACCGTGCTGCCACCACATGGGCAAAGTAGCCACGGTGGGCACGCCAGTCAAGTCTTGCAACATTTGCGGCGCGGGCGCCAGCAGTGCCGCGTCCCCGCGAAACTTGTTCAGCACAAAGCCGCGCAACAGCTTGCGTTCGTGTGGCGGCAACAAAGCCCAGGTGCCGTACAAGTGGGCAAACGCGCCGCCTTTGTCGATGTCCGTCACCAGCAAACACGCAGCCTTAGCATGCAAAGCAACGCGCATATTGACGATGTCACTTGCAGACAAATTGATTTCAGCCGGCGAGCCTGCGCCTTCGATGACCACCACATCGTTGTCCGCGATCAATGCGTCCAGCGCGGCGGCGATACGCGGCCACACATACAGGCTTCGCTCGCGCCAGGGCATGCGCGTCAGCGCCTCGTCCACATGGCCGAGCATGACCACCTGGCTGTGCGTGTCACGCTCGGGCTTTAAGAGCAGCGGGTTCATGCGCACATCAGGCAAGGCGCGCGCGGCCAGCGCCTGAAAGTATTGCGCGCTACCTATCTCGCCCTGGCCGTTGCTGGAAGCCACGACGCGTGCGTTGTTGCTCATGTTCTGCGCTTTGAAGGGCGCGACCTTCAAGCCCTGGCGTGCGTAATAGCGGCACAAGGCAGTGGTGAGCCAGCTTTTGCCGGCGCCGCTGGTGGTGCCCAGCACCATGACGCAGCGGGCGCTCATGACAATAGCTTTAACACAGCCGCACCGGGCGTAGAGGTGAATTGGGCCCAACCCACAAACTCAGCCCCCACTGCCGCGCTGCGCGGGAACATAGACCTGCGGACTCTGGTGAAAAAGCAAGTCCTGCACCGCTTGGTCACCCACCAGATGCTCGGCGATGATGCGGTCCAAATTGGCCGGTGTCACGTTGTAGTACCAGGTGCCCTGGGGCTGTACACACATCACCGGGCCGCCTTTGCAAGCCCCGAAGCAGTTGACGCTGTTGAACTTGGTGCGCCCGGGTCCCTCGTGTATGCCTGCCGCTTTGAGCTTGGTCCACAAGCTGTCGTACAGCGCCTGCCCTGCCCCCTCCTCCCCGCAGCGCGGGCCGGTACACATAAGCACATAGTGTTTGTAGGGGCTGATGCTGGGCTTAGGGGGCGCGTCAATTGTCATGGACTTGCTTTCTTTGACTCAAAAACAGTATGCTCCAAACCGCACTGGCGCTTGCTAAAAGCGGGGATAAATTGGGGCTCACTCAATCCTCAATCCCGCGCTGCGCGGGCACGCCAGCTTGGAACGCATGCTTAACCATCGTCATCTCGGTCACTGTATCGGCCAGCGCGATAATTTCTGGGGGGCAGCGGCGTCCGGTGAGCACCACATGCACATGTCTGGGGCGGCTGCGCAAGGTGTCCAGCACATCGTCCAGCGGCATCCAGCCGTAAATCAGTGGGTAGGTGATTTCGTCCAGCGTAACCATGAAGTAGTCGCCACTGTGGATGGCCGTTTTGGCTTTTTGCCAGCCATCGCGCGCCAATTGCGCGCTGTGTTCTAAGTCCTGGCTTTTCCAGCTAAAGCCGTCGCCCAAGCCTTCGATGGGAATGCCCAGTTGTTCAAACATGCGGTGTTCGCCAAAGCGCGCCGAGGGTACTTTCATGAACTGAAAAATCTTCACCTTCTTGGCGCGTCCGTGAGCGCGCAAAGCCAGGCCGAAAGCCGAGGTACTTTTGCCTTTGCCGTCGCCGGTGTTGACGATGATGAGGCCGCGGCGCTCGCCCTCCGATTTATCGTAGGGCTTTTCGGTGGGGGGCGTTTCTATTTGCATGAAGGTACAACTTTTTTAGAAATAAGGACTAGGTATTGGACGGTAGGGCCACCCATTGACCCGCCAAGGCGTGGATGGCCAGGCGATGGTCGAACACCTGCTCCACGGCGCGGTGGGTTTGCGCATCGGCGCAGGGCCCGTGGTGCGTGATACGGCCTTGCGCCATCACCACCATATGGTCCGCATGCAAGGCCATGGTGATCTCATGCAACACGCTCACCACTGTACGCCCTTGGGCTATCAGGGCGCGCACCAGTTGCAGCCAATCGGCTTGGTGCGGCGGGTCTAGATTGGCCAGTGGTTCGTCCATCAGCAGCACCTGCGCTTGCACCGCCAGCGCACGCGCCAGCAGCACACGCTGGCGCTCCCCCGCCGAGAGTTGGCCCAGCGCACGCTCGCGCCAATCCCAGGCCTGGGTGGCGCGCAAGGCCTGCTCCACCGCCGCATGGTCCGCCGGGCTAGTTGCGCCCAGCCAAGACTGGTGCGGCAGACGGCCCAGCATGGCGACATCCCACACCCTGAGGTCATCGCCAGTACTTTCGTTTTGCCCCAGCCATGCCATTTGCAATGCGCGGGTGCGTGCGGGTAGGCTGTGCAAGGACTGGCCTAGCAAGGCAACATAGCCATCCGCCGGTAATAAACCGGCCAGTGCTTTAAGCAGGGTGGATTTGCCCGCCCCATTGGGTCCGACGATGCTGGTCCACTGACCGGCAGCAATGTCCAAATCCAGACCATGCAGCACCGGTCTGCCCATCAGGCTGACCTGTAATTGCTGCGCCTTGAGCGCGCTTGAAGTAGTTGAGGCAGACATATCAAGCAGCCCCTTGCGCTACCGAATTGCGGTGCATCAGCCAGAGCAAATACGCGCCGCCGAGCACGGCCGTCACCACGCCCACGGGCAACTCCTGGGGCGCAATCAGCCAGCGGGCCAGCACGTCCGCAGCCATGAGCAAGACCGCGCCCATCAAACTGGCCAACACAATCAACCAGCGATAACCCGTGCTCAAAACTGAGCGCACCAAATGCGGTGCGGCCAGGCCGACAAAGGCAATCAAACCAGTTTGCGCCACCGCCGTGCCGGTGGCGATGGCCAGCACGCCAATCAGCACCATGCGGATGGAGGCGACCGGCAGGCCCAGACTGCGCGCAGTCGTTTCCCCCAGACTCAGGCCATCGAGTACCCGCCCCAGCGCGCATGCAATCATCACGCCCAGCAACCAGACCACGCCCATCAATCCGCACGCAGCCCAACCCGCAAAAGCGGTAGAGCCCAACATAAACGATTGCATGGCTTGCAAGGATTCGGGCGAGAACAACAAGACCAATTGAGTAGCCGCCCCCAGCACCACGCCTACCACCACACCCGCGAGCAACAAGCGCAAAGTGTGTTGCACACCACGCGACAAGACCAGGGTTAGCAACACCGCCAAGACCGCACCGACAAAGGCCGCACCGGTCAACCCCAGGCGCACCAGCAAGCTGCCCGAATACACGCTAAAGGTGTTGCCCGCGCTCATCATGGTGCCGCCCAACATGCCCCCCGCGCCGCCCATGGCCAGCAGCGCGAGCGCCACGCCCAGCGCCGCGCCCGAGGCGCTACCCAGCAAATATGGGTCGGCGAGCGGGTTACGAAACAAGCCCTGAGCCACCGCACCAGCCAGGCCCAGCAAGGCCCCGGCAGTCCATGCACCCAGGGTGCGGGGCAGGCGGATATCCCACACGATTTGCGCGGCTAATGCGCTTTGTTCGGCGTCGGCTTGCAGGCGCAATAAAGGGCCGAGCAAATCTTCAAAACCCGCGCTACCCACGCATACGCCCAGCAGCATCAGCGCTGCGCTGAGCAGCAGCAATACCAAGGCCAGACGCAGCGCGGGAGTGCTCATGGCTGCACTTTGCGCGCGACCGTGCCGGGCGCCTTGTCGGTGAGGCAAGCAGCCATCAAGCGCGCCGCCTCGGCCATGCGCGGGCCAGGGCGTACCAGTACATTGGACTGCGCCGGTGAAAACGCGCACATGCGTTGTTCGCGCACGGCGCGCATAGCAGGCCAGCCCGGGCGCTGCAGCATGGCTTCGGCACTGCTGTCACCGACCATGATCAGGTCCGGATTGGCGCGCACAATGAATTCGGGGTTGAGCTTGGGGAAGGGGCCGAGCTTGGCAGGGATGATGTTTTTCGCACCCAGGCGGGTCAAGGTCTCGCCAATGAAAGAGGTCTCGCCCGCGCCATAAGGGCCGGGGTTGACTTCGAAATACACCCGCGTGCCGCGTGCCGAGGCCGGTATCGATTGGGCCGCGGCCAACACGCCGGCATCGATGGTGCGCCAAATTTTGTCAGCGTCGGGGGACTCTAATAATTGCCCCAGCTTGAGCAGCACGCGCTGCACATCGCCATGGGTTTTGGGCTCCAGCGCGACCACGTTCAAAGCGAGCGCGCGCAAGCGCTCCCCCGCGCGCGACGATGCCGCCATCACCACCACGTCGGGCTTGAGCGCCACAATCGCTTCAATATTCGGATCCAGGCCGCCACCCAATTGAGGCAGGCTTTGCAGGCTTGAAGGAAAGTTGGAATAGCGATCCACGCCCACCAAGCGCTGGCAATAGCCGAGTTCGCAAATTGTCTCGGTCAAAGACGGCAAGAGGCTGACGATGCGTTGTGGCGCATGCGGCAAAGTAGTGCGAAAGCCGCGGTCGTCCACGACTTCCACCGCGTGCGCTACAAACGATTGCAACAGCACAAGTAGCAACCAAAAGAAATAGCGCTTCATGGAGCGGCTTTCAAAGTCAAGGGTAGGCCAGCGGCCATCAAGGTGACACGCGCGCACACCTGCGCCACACGCTGGTTGAGCCGGCCCAGTGCATCGACAAAAGCGCGCACCTCAGCGCCCATGGGGATCACACCCATGCCAATTTCATTGCCCACCAAGACCACCGGGCCGGGGGCCATGGCAATCGAAGCTGCCAAAGCAGACACTTGGCTTTCAACATCAAACGCCGCGTCTGCTTGCGGGTGCATGGGCATCATGCCATTGGTCAGCCACAAGGTCAGGCAATCGACCACCAGCAGCACATCGGGTCGGCTGTGCGCGGCCAGGGCTTGCGCCAAGGCCAGGGGCTCTTCTATGGTTTGCATGCCGGGCACGCGCTGCGCCCGGTCGGCCTGGTGGCGCGCAATGCGCGCGCTCATTTCCTCGTCCCAGGGCTGGGCGGTGGCGATCAATACGGCGCTATGGTTTACTGACATGCCAAGCCACTGCTGCGCCAGCATTTCGGCGCGTCGTGACTTGCCGCTTTTTTGCCCGCCCAAGATCAATTCGCTGCGCGCGATAGACAGTGTTTCAGGCATACACACGCGCCCAGTCCATGATGATGCGGTGCAATTGCGCCAAACCATCGGTTAGCGATGCCGGGCCGGGTTGCAATATGTCGGGCGATTTGATTTCAAACAACTGCTGGTGTTGCACTGCTTTGACGTTTTGCCAACCATCACGGGCTGCGACTTTTTCGGGGCGGAATTTTTTGCCGCACCAAGAGCCAATGATGATGTCCGGGTCGCGCCGTACGATCTCACTGCTATCGGCAATGATGCGGTTTTTACCCAAAGACTGCTGCGCCAACTCAGGGAAGCAATCATCGCCGCCGGCAATGTCCATGAGTTCGGAAACCCAGCGGATAGCGCTGATAGGCGGCTCATCCCATTCTTCAAAATACACACGTGGTCTGCGCGGCAAGGCTGCAGCGGCAAGCGCCACCGCCTGCATCTGCGCCTGCATGGCGGCAACACGCTCCATGGCCTGATCCGCCTGCCCGACCATGGCGCCCAGCTGGTAAAGCATGGACAAAATCTCTGCCACGCTGCGCTGGTTGAAGATGGTCACTTGCACGCCTTGACGGATCAGCGTGGAAGCAATGTCGGCCTGCAAGTCTGAAAAACCCAGCACGCAGTCGGGCTGCAAGGCCAGTATTTTGTCGATCTTGGCGCTGGTAAACGCGCTGATGCGCGGCTTCTCTTGCCGTGCACGCGCGGGTCGCACGGTGTAGCCGGAAATGCCCACAATGCGATGCTCCTGACCGAGCAGGTACAACCACTCGGTGGTCTCCTCGGTCATGCAAATAATGCGCTGGGGGCCGATGGGAAAGTCAAAACCGGTCGTCATAAAACTATGCTCCTTGGCCTGTAAACAAGGCTGCGGTGGCTACCGGGTTGGAAGGAAACCAGGCATGGAAATAACTGGCTTGCGCCGATCCACTGTAATACAAGGCTTCGCCCACATTGGGCTTGGGCTCCTGGCCAGGACGTGCGGTGCGCTGGCGCACCGCCGCAGTGCTGTCGCAGGTGGAGTAATGAAACGTATGTCCGCGCAACAGTCCGGCTGGTGTGCGCAGTTGCTGCGGGCCTAAAGCGGCAAGCCGTTTTTGCATGCGCACCGTGCCCGGCAGCAATGCCCATTGCGCGTGGCTTTGGCCATCGGCATCTACCAAGGTTTCAAACAAAACCATCATGCCGCCGCATTCGGCCCAGATCGGTTTGTTGTAGGCGACATGTTGCGCCAAACTATCGCGCAGCGCATGGTTAGCACCCAGCGCTTTCGCATGCAATTCCGGGTAACCGCCAGGCAACCACAGCGCATCACAGGCCGGCAAGGCGCTATCTTGAAAGGGTGAGAAGAAGACCAGTTCTGCGCCCAACTCCCGTAAGCAATCCAGATTAGCCTGGTAAATAAAACAAAACGCGGCGTCGCGCGCCACGGCAATGGTGCGGCCTTGCAAAAGTTTGCCCGGGCTTGCTGCGGACTGCGGCCCGTCGGGCAAACGCAATGCCCAGTGCGCCATGTCTTGCGGCAACATGCGTCCCAAAGGCGTTGCGGCCAAGGCATCGGCAGCGGCGTCTAGGCGCGCCATGGCATCGCCTAGTTCACCGGGCACCGTCAAGCCCAGATGGCGCTCAGGCAATGTAAACGCGTCATCGCGCATCAAAGCGCCCAGCCAGTCAGCTGGTGCGCGCACACTGGTTTTCAGCATGTCGGCATGGCCTTCGCTGGCCACGCGGTTGGCCAAGACACCAGCCCAGGGCATGGCCGGGCGATAGTGTTGCAATCCCCATGCGAGCGCGCCAAAAGTACCGGCCATGGCGCCTGCGTCGATGACCGCCAGCACATGCAGGCCAAAGCGCTCGGCCAAATCGGCGGCACTGGGTTCGCCATCAAACAACCCCATCACGCCTTCGACGATGATCAGGTCCGCCTCGGATGCCGCCTGTGCCAGGCGCGCGCGACAGTCGTCGGCGCCGGTCATCCACAAATCGAGTTGGTACACCGGCTGACCGCTGGCCAGCGCGTGCCAGTAAGGGTCTAGAAAATCCGGCCCGCACTTGAACACCCGCACCTTGCGCCCCTGACGCGCATGCAATCGCGCCAAGGCCGACACGACCGTCGTCTTGCCCTGGCCGGAGGCCGGGGCGGCGATCAGGATGGCGGGGCAGGCGGGGGCGGTCATCGGGTTCCGGTTATTTAAACCAGGCCTAGTGGTGCGGACTCATAGAGCCCACTTGAATCCGGCGTACCAGCTTCGACCGGCTGTCGCATATCCGCCCGCCAGCACATAAGGCACATCGCCGGCGTTATCCAGACGCAAAAGCACACTTAGGTCTTTCGTAATTTTGGACTGTGCATACAGATTGAGTAAAGCATAGTCTGACAGTTCGTTTTTATTGGCAGCATCGTCATACCGCATGGACGAAAACTGTAGTTCCGATCCCAGCAGCCAACCATTCCAAGCGGTCTCCAAAGCCAGCATGCCATGTTGGCGCGCCCGGCGAGCCAAAAGCTTGCCGCTATCCACATCACGAGGATTTTGGAAATCCAAGGATGCGCGCGCGTTCACGAAACCGAAGTCGCGAGAGGCAGTGATCGTCACGCCCTCGTAACGCGCCTTGGCGACGTTGGCGTAACACCCACCCCATTCGCTTCCATCGGCCCCGGCACAGGTTCCAGCGCTGACACTGCTGTCATACACGATGAGGTTGCTGACCTCGTTGCGATACACCGTCAGTCCCAATTCGCCCATATCGCCCGCATAGCGCAAGCCCGCTTCCAGGTTCTGGCTGGTTTCGGGCTGCAAGAGCGCGGAACCATAGTCGCTATAGCGCTGAAACAGCGTGGGCGCTCTAAACGCCGTGCCCACACTTGCGCTTGCACGCCATTGCGGCGCAAAGGCAAACCCATAGCCAGCAGAGCCGGTGTTTTGTGCGCCAAAAATACTATCTTCATCATGGCGCAAATTCAACTGTACCGCTTGCGCGCCTTGCACCCAGTTATAGCCCAGCGCCACAGCATTTTGCGAATGGCTGCTGTCCTTGGGCGTGGTACTGGCATTACTCAGGCTGTCATCGCGACGCTCTAACGCAGCACTTAGCAATGAATTACCCATGCGGTACTCGTTTTGCCAGTAATAGGTATTGAGCTGGGTATCGGTGAGGTAGACACTGGGCGTGGTTTCGTAGCGGTCTTGCGAAGCCCCTACGCTAATTGTGCTGCGGTACTGCGGCGTCCATTGGGCTTGCCACTTAAAGGAAGTTGCTTGTAATTTTTTGATAGACACATCGTCCACCACGCTTTGGTATCCATCGTATTGCGCGCGCTGCTGATTGAGCAGAAAACTTGCTTCGAGGCTATGCTGTGCGTCGAGCTTGAATGCCACCCGAGCGCTAGCCGTTTCAGCAGTAAAACCATCCTTGTCGGGATTACTCTTGGTTTGCGCATTGAAGCCTTCGCTGCCGTCGCGAGCGATGCCCAGCGCGTAAGACCAAGCCGCGTCGGACCCACTTACACCCAGTTCGGTTTTATAGCTGCCATAGCTGCCCACGCTCAGACCTACATAAGGATGCACGCCAGGCTGACCTTTGCGCGTGAATATTTGAATTGCACCGGCGATCGCGTCTGATCCATACACCGCGCCCAGCGCGCCACGCACCACTTCAATACGATCAATGTGGGACAGCGGTATGGCGTCCCAAGAAGCGCCGCCGGTTGACTGCGAATCAATGCGAACGCCATCGATATACAGAGCGGTAAACCGTGTTTCGGCACCGCGCAAGAACACGCCGGTCGTACTGGCAGGACCGCCGTTCCGGTTAATTTCAAAGCCGGGCAGACGCGCCAGTACATCACCGAGGGCAAGCGCACCGCTGCGTTCAATTGCTGCCCGATCAATGACCGAGACATCGGCCAGCACCTCTGCCCGCACTTGGCTAAGGCGGGTCGCACTCACCACCACATCGGGCAAGCTAGCGTTTGGTTTTTCGGTTGAAGTTTGTGAAAACACACAGAAAGAAGTCGATAACAAGGCGAGCGAGCACGCAGCAGCACGCACGGTGTAAATACCATTTTTCATAAAGATTAAGACCATCAACAAAACCCTCGCCGTCTTCCCCGACAGCGCATGGGCGTTACGGTGGCGCGCGGACGCACCACCACCTTGTTGGCCGGTATCCGGGCTGGTGGCGCAACTCCCATCGCCTTCCCAAGCGCTTGTTCAAGGCACTCAGTGGCTGTGATGGGAGCGAAATCCTTGCAGATTTGTCCACTTACCGTTGCGGGGGCAGCGCAGGTTAGGTTGGCTTTACGGGGCCTTCCCTCCTGCTTCCCGTTGAACTGCGCCATGTGAACCACGGCGCGAGCACCAACGGGCCGATTGTAGGCCCAGGTCAGCGCGGGCCGGGGCGCTACTACAATCGCCCCCCATGGAGCAGGCATCCCCCATTGACCAAATTGCCGAGCGCGTCGAGCGCTTGCTGTTGCGTTACGAGGAATTGCAACGCACCAACGCCCTGCTGACCCAGCAAGTGGCCACGCTCACCCAGGAGCGCGACTCATTTAAATCGCGCCTTTCAGCTGCCCGCTCGCGGGTCGATGCCTTGTTAGAGCGTATCCCTGCAAGCACCATGCCCAGCGCAACGACCGCAGCGACAGCGACGACCGCCCCCACCGATAGCCGCTTTTGACCACCATGAAACAACTGGAAGTGCAAATCATGGGCCAGAGCTATCTGCTCGGCTGCCCCGATGGCGGCGAAGAACAGTTGCTCAAGGCCGTTCAACGTGTGGACGCCGGCATGTGCAAGATTCGCGACGCGGGCAAAGTACGCGCGCGTGACCGGATCGCCGTGCTGGCGGCCCTGAACCTGGCCTTCGACGTCGTCTCGGTCAACGGTGAGCTTCCGTCCGAGCTGGCTGTGGAGAACAACCAGGCGCTGACCCTCAACCGGCGCCAGAGCGACCGGGTGCTGGAGCCGCTCATCAAACGCCTTGACAAAGTGCTGGCCAACGACGGCCTGCTGTTCTAAGTACTACCCGCCTCTGAGAGGCCTTGAACGGCTTTTCTTTCGCAACATGACCCCTACAATGGTCAGCGTCTGCGGTTCCACCGGGCTTTTAATTTCCTGAACCAATGCTCATTGAGCCAGGGCTTGGAATATCGCCCTCCAGGCGTGATCATCTCGCGTTAGATGGACCCAATGGGGTGCTGACCTCGCCCACCTAAACTGCGGTTTAGGATGCGGGTCCGGTGGCCCACCGCAGACACCTTTACTTCTTCTCCCCACTACTTTCCCCACCCCCTTATGTTCGAACCCCTGATGGTGATGGAACTGGCCGTGCTCGGCTTGGGCGCAGGCCTCTTGGCGGGCATGCTGGGCATTGGCGGGGGCATGCTGATTGCGCCCTTTGTCAGCATCATCCTGGAGCGGCGCGGCGTGGGCACCGACATCAGCGTGAAGATGGCCATTGCCACCTCTATGGCCATGATTGTGTTCACCAGCCTGTCCAGCGTGCGCGCGCATCACCAGCGCGGCACCGTGCGCTGGGATATTGTGAAAGCCCTGGCACCCGGCATTGCGCTGGGCGGCGCACTGGCCAGCGCTGGGCTTTTTGCCATCCTCAAAGGCAGCGCACTTTCGCTGATATTTGCCGCCTTTGTGGGCTTTTCAGCCACGCAAATGCTGCTCAACCGCCAGCCCAAGGCCAACCGCGAGTTGCCCGGCTGGAAAGGCCAGACCCTGGCCGGTGGTGCCATCGGTTTTCTGTCCGGCCTAGTCGGCGCAGGCGGCGGCTTTGTCAGCGTGCCGTATATGGTGGCGCACAACGTGCTCATCCTCAACGCGGTGAGCACCAGCGCGGCACTGGGCTTTCCCATCGCGTTTTTCAACACTATTGGCTACATCGTGTCAGGTTGGCACAACGAAGCCTTGCCGCCTTGGTCGCTGGGCTACGTCTGGCTACCCGGCCTCTTGGTCACCGCATCGTGCAGCGTTTGGACTGCGCCGCTAGGTGCCAAACTGGCGCACCGGTTGAACCTGGTCATGCTCAAGCGCATCTTTGCCATCATGCTGTATGGCTTGTGCGCTTACATGGTGCAAAAGGGATTGAACGCCTAGGGAAGGTCTGCATAAGTCCGTCATCGGGAGAAGCGAAGCGACGCGGCGATCCATATGTGGTTGATTGGCAAGCCAAAATGGATTGCTTAGCTGCGGGTTTGGACTTATGCAGAGGCTCCCTAGGCATCCTGCCAATTGCGCCCGTGAAAAAGGCCGACGCTAGCGTCGGCCTTTTTACTGAAGGCTTCTACAGCCCGCAATGCATCAACCCATGTGCAAACCGCCGTTAACCGAGAAGTCAGCGCCGGTGGCGTAGCCGCCTTCTTCCGACGCCAGCCAGGCGATGATGGAAGCAATCTCGCTGGGTTCGCCCAGGCGTTTGACTGGCACGGTGGCGACGATCTTGGCCAGCACGTCTTCGCGGATGGCTTTGACCATGTCGGTGCCGATGTAGCCGGGGCTCACCGTATTCACCGTTACGCCTTTGGTGGCCAGCTCTTGGGCCAGGGCCATGGAGAAACCATGCATACCGGCTTTGGCTGCCGAGTAATTGGTTTGGCCGGCCTGGCCTTTTTCGCCGTTGACCGAGGAAATATTGATGATGCGGCCCCAGCCTTTTTCCACCATGTCGGCGACCACTTGCTTGGTCACGTTGAACATGGAGTTGAGGTTGGTCTCTATAACCATATCCCAATCCTCGCGGCTCATTTTCAGGAACATGCGGTCGCGCGTGATACCGGCGTTGTTCACCAGCACGTCAATCACGCCGTGCTCGGCCTTGGACTTGGTGAAGGCTTCCACGGTGGAATCCCAATCACCCACATTGCCGACCGATGCGTAAAAGGTGTAGCCCAGCGCAGCCTGCTCGCCAATCCACTTGACGTGGTCGCGCGTGGGGCCGCAACCGGCGATGACTTTAAAACCTTCTTTATGCAAGCGCTGGCAAATGGCGGTACCGATACCACCCATACCACCCGTAACGTAAGCAACTTTCTGACTCATAACTGTCTCCTTTTTGTAGATAAAACTAACTCAAATTTCAAATCAACGTTCGATGGTGAGTGCAACACCCATGCCACCGCCGATACACAGGCTGGCGATACCTTTTTTGGCACCACGGCGGCCCATCTCGTGCAGCAAGGTCACCAAGATGCGGCAACCGGACGCACCAATTGGGTGGCCGATGGCAATCGCGCCGCCGTTGACATTGACCTTGGAGGTGTCCCAGCCCATTTGCTGATTGACTGCGCAGGCCTGGGCTGCAAAGGCTTCATTGATTTCCAGCAAGTCCAGGTCTTGCGCATTCCAACCGGCGCGAGCCAGGGCTTTTTGCGAAGCGGGCACCGGGCCCATGCCCATCATGGCCGGGTCCAGGCCGCTGGTGGCGAAGCTGGCGATACGACCCAGCGGTGTCAGGCCCAATGCGGCGGCTTTTTTAGCCGTCATGACCATCACCGCGGCAGCGCCGTCGTTGATACCCGAAGCATTACCGGCGGTCACGCCACCGGCTTTATCGAACGCGGGGCGCAGACCGGCCAGGGCTTCGGCGTTGGACTTGCGGTTGATGAACTCATCGGCTGCAAACACAATCGGGTCGCCTTTTTTCTGGGCGATGCTAAAGGGCACGATTTCATCGACAAACTTGCCTGCGTCTTGCGCGGCAGCTGCTTTTTGCTGGCTGGCCAGCGCCAGTGCGTCTTGCATATCGCGGCTGATGCTGTGGGCCTTGGCCACATTCTCGGCGGTGATGCCCATGTGGTACTGGTTGTACACATCCCACAGGCCATCGACGATCATAGAGTCCACCATATTCCAATTGCCCATGCGCTGGCCGTCGCGGCTGCCCATCAGCACGTGGGGCGAAGCGCTCATATTTTCCTGGCCACCGGCGATGACGATCTCGCTGTCGCCCCAGGCCACGGCTTGCGCGGCCAACATCACGGCTTTGAGACCGGAGCCGCACACGGCGTTGATGGTGAGGGCCGGGGTTTCTTTGGCTAGGCCGCTTTTCATGAGCGACTGGCGCGCGGGGTTTTGGCCGGAACCGGCAGCAAGCACCTGGCCCATGATGACTTCACCCACCTGGTCAGCGGCCAGACCGGTGCGCTCCAGCAAATTGCGAATGACTGCAGCGCCCAGCTCAGGCGCGGCGACTTTGGACAGGCTTCCGCCAAATTTACCTACGGCCGTGCGGGTGGCAGCAACGATAACGATGTCTTGCATTTTTTATGTCTCCAAATAGTGAAAGTTAAACCGACTCAATGAATAGTGTGTGAAAAGCCGTGGCCCTGCTCAGGCCTTAGCTAAAACATAGGTGCCGGGCGCGGCGAAAGTGGCTTTGTATTTGGCGCGGCCATAGGCTTTGGGTGCGGCTACTTGTTTGCCTGCGTGGGACTTGAGCCATTGGGCCCAATCGGTCCACCAGCTGCCAGGGTGTTCTACCGCCGAATGCATCCACTGCGCGTGGCTAGCGGGCAGTTTGCCGTCGGCGCGTATCCAGTGGCTGCGCTTGTTTTTAGCGGGTGGGTTGATCACGCCGGCGATATGGCCGGACGCGCCCATGACAAAACGCTTTTTGCCTGGCAATGCTTGCGTCGATGCGTACGCGCCGTCGATAGGCACGATATGGTCTTCGCGCGAACCATAGATATAAAAAGGCGTGTCGAGCAAACCAAAGTCGATCTGCTCGCCGCAGACCGCGGCTGCGCCGGGCTGCACCAATTTGTTTTCCAGGTAGGTGTTGCGCAGATACCAGGCGTAATAGGGGCCGGGCAAATTGGTCGCGTCGGAGTTCCAGTACAAAAGGTCGAAGGGCGGCGGCGTTTCGCCTTTGAGGTAGTTGCCCACCACGTAATTCCAGACCAGATCATTGGGGCGCAAAAAGCTGAAGGTAGACGCCAGGTCCTGGCCTTTCATCAAACCGCCCTCGCCCATTTCTTGTTCGCGGAATTTGACGAAGGACTCGTCAATAAACAAATCCAAAATACCTGTGTCGGTGAAGTCCAGCAGTGTGGTCAGCAGTGTGGTGCTGGCTACCGGATGCTCGCCGCGCGCCGCCAGTACGGCCAGCGCCGTGGTCAGCATGGTACCGCCTACGCAAAAGCCCAGGGCGTTGATGCTGTGGTCGGTGCCGCGCTTGCCGACGATGTCTTGCGTCACGCCAATGGCCTGGATCACCGCGTCTTCGATGTAGTCGTCCCAGGTCTTGTGCGACAGGGAGGCATCCGGGTTGCGCCAGCTCACCACAAAGGTGCGGTGGCCTTGGGCGACGGCGTAGCGCACGACCGAGTTCTCGGGCTGCAAGTCCAAGATGTAGTACTTGTTGATGCAGGGTGGCACCATGAGGAAAGGCTTTTTAAACACCTTGGCCGTCAGGGGCTTGTATTCAATCAGTTGGAAGAGTTCGTTTTCATAGACCACCGCGCCTTCGGTGGTGGCCACGTTTTTGCCTACGGTGAACACGCTCTCGTCGGTCATGGACACATGGCCCTGGCGCATATCGTGCATCAGGTTTTGCATGCCTTTGGCAATGCTCTCGCCCTTGGTTTCCAGGGCTTTTTGCTGGGCTTCGGCGTTGAACGCCAAAAAGTTGCTGGGGGCGGCGGCGGCTACGCCCTGCTCCACGGCAAAGCGCAGGCGAACACGGGTTTTTTCGTCGGCATCGACTGCGTCTGTCAGCGCCATCAAGGTGCGGCTATTGAGCAGATACACCGCAGCGCTCAGGGCGGCTACCGGGTTGTGGTGCCAAGCCGGGTTGGCAAAGCGTTTGTCCTGGGTTTGCAGGCCGCCTTCGCTCATCATCTGCGTCATCAAGGCCTGCGCGTCTTGTATGTATTGTTGTTGTACCGCTTGCAGCTTGTCCGCAGAAAACTGAATGGCTGGGGGCGCCGAGGGGTGCGCCATGGCCGACATGGCCGCACCTAGGTCCAGGTTTTGGAAATTGGCCAGGGCTTTGGTCCAGGATTGGCTTACAGTCTCCTGGAATTGGGCGGCGGTTTTCGACCAGATATCAAACTGCGGGTTGTCCACGTTGTGTCCTCTTGATCCGCAGATGGTTGCTGCGTTGGTGGTGTTTGCTTCAGATTATCGGAGTGCTGGCCTTCGCCAGACTGACAATTTTTGCTGCGGTGCAGCATTTTAAACGAAAAATATGTATATCGTCCCTATTGCCTGGTTGTATGTGGCTTTTATGATGGCCGTGGCCGAGGCCACCAGCACCCAGGGTACGGTGTTGGGGGCTTTTTTTACCTTTGTGCTCTACGGGCTGATGCCTATCGGCTTATTGCTGTATTTCATGGGCACGCCAGGAAGGCGGCGCAAGCGCCTGGCGCGCGAAGCGGAAGAAACAGAGGCCTATTTGGCGGCCCAGGCAGTCCAACCGACCGAACCGACCCAGCCAGCACAGGCGGCACAGGGAATAGAGGCCGTGCAGGCCGCGCAGCCCCCGGGTCTGGACAGCCCCGCCTCACAACAGGCAAATGCTGGCCACTTGCCGCCCGGTGACCTTGTCCCGCCGGTACGAAAAGAACCTTGAGGGATTGCCCACGGTGCACCAAGTGGGGCTGCCGTCATTGCCAAACACCTCCTGCACGCCGCTAGCGGCCAGGCGCTGACGGGCCAGCAAGGGCAGATCGGCCAAAAATTTGCCGCCCGCCAAGGGCACGAATGCCTGCACCGCCTGGGGTGAAAACGCCACAAAAGCCGCCCGCACTTCGGGCCCCACTTCAAATACCTGCGGGCCAATGCACGGCCCCAGCCAGGCTAGCCACTGCGCTGGTAAGCGTCCGATCGCAGCCTGGGACGCAAAAAAAACCTCGACCACGCCTACCCCCTGTTCCCCCGCCAAGCCACGCCAGCCGGCGTGCAGTGCGCCGACCTGGGTCGCCTGCCCATCGGCCACATGGCACAGCAAGATCGGCAGGCAATCGGCAATGCCCACGGTGCAGGCCAAACCGCGCTGGCCGGTATAGCTGCCGTCGGCCTCCTGGTAATCGGGGGTTTGCGTATCCAGGGCCAGCAAGTGCGTGCCGTGAACCTGCTTGAGCATTACAGGCCGCGCACCCAGCGCCTGCGCCAGGTGCTGCCCATTGCTAGCCACAGCCTGCGGCGCATCGCCCACATACGCGCCCAGGTTCATGCTGCCATACGGGGCTTGCGACACGCCTCCGGCGCGCGTGGTACACAGCGCGTGCACCGACGGCGGCACTGGCCAATCGGGCAGCAGCCAGTCAGGATGCGCTTGCGCGGGCGCGGCGGGCTCTGGAATTTGCATAGCCCGAGCATAAACCGCCGCTTGCGCCGCTAACATCGGCTTGCTGCACCATGGCGCATGGCACGCGCCACACTACTTGCCGGAAAGCATTCCATGATTCTTGAAATCGCCGACATCCGCATCCACCCCGGTAAAAACGCCGAGTTTGAAGCCGCCATCGCGCGCGGCGCGGGCAGCGTCATTGCGCAAGCCAAGGGCTTTCATGGCTACAAGGTCAACCGCAGCCTGGAAACGCCTGAGCGCTATGTACTGCAAATTTTTTGGGCCACGCTGGAAGACCACACCGTGGGTTTTCGCCAGTCGCCCGCCTTTACCGAATGGCGCTCCATCGTCGGACCGTTTTTTGCGCCGCCGCCGCTGGTCGAGCATTTCGAACTCGTCGCCCAATCCGACTAAAACAGGAGAGCCGCATCATGATTTACAGCTTCACGCCCCCTGCCGTGGTCGGCGTTCCGGTGGTGGACTCGCCGGCCTTGTTTCCAGTACACCGCATTTACTGCGTGGGCCGCAACTATGAAGAGCATGCCAAAGAAATGGGCGGCACCGGCCGCGAAGCGCCCTTCTTCTTTATGAAGCCAGCCGATGCCGTGCTCTATTGCGCACCCGACGCCACCGCGCAAATGCCCTACCCCACGCTCACCGCTAATCTGCACCACGAGATTGAGTTAGTCGTCGCCATTGGCCTGGGCGGCCACCACATCAAAGCCGCTGATGCGCACCGCCATATTTTTGGCTACGCCGTCGGCCTGGACATGACGCGGCGCGATTTGCAAAACGACATGAAAAAGCAAAGCCGCCCCTGGTGTATTGGCAAAGGCTTTGAACACTCCGCGCCGATTGGCGCGATTACCTTGGCAGCCCATGTGCCCGGTATTGCGCAGGCGCGCATTGCCTTGGAAGTAAACGGGCAGATGCGCCAAAACAGTGTGATCAGCAAGATGATCTGGAATATTGCCGAGACGATTGAGCAGCTCTCTATCGGCTGGACCTTGCAACCCGGCGACCTGATTTACAGCGGCACGCCCGAAGGCGTGGGCGCGGTACAAGCCGGGGACGTGCTGGTGGGCAGCGTGGATGGTTTGTCCGATCTGCGCATGGTCATCACCGCGCCTGCTGCGGGATAGGGCGCGCACATGCACGGCTCTCCGATCAATCATTGCAGGCAATGCGGCAGCGCAGTAGAAAACCGCATTCCCGACGACGGCGACACCAAGCTGCGCGCCGTCTGCCCGACCTGCCACACCATCCACTACATCAACCCGCTCAATGTGGTGGGCACCATCCCGCTGTGGGGTGACAAAGTGCTGCTGTGCAAACGCAATATCGAGCCACGCAAAGGCAAGTGGACGCTGCCTGCGGGCTTTATGGAATTAGGCGAAACCACCGCCGAGGGCGCGGCCCGCGAGACCGTTGAGGAAGCCGGCGCGCAGTTTGAAATGCAAGCACTGTTCTCCCTGATTAATGTGGCGCGCGTAGGCCAGGTGCACTTGTTTTACCGCGCCACTTTGCTCAGCCCCGAGTTTGCGCCGGGCACCGAAACCCAAGAGGCCCT
>CAMBNY010000054.1 GCA_945869165.1 Comamonas sp. lk
GACTGAAACGACCAAAGTATTGTCAGTCATCGCGATACCGTTCGAAGCACCCGACAAGCTTCTTTGGGTCGCAGCCGAAATTGATCCGGTCAGAGAAACGTTTTGTGCAGAAGCTGCACCCACGGCAGCAACAGCAGCCAAAGCAATCAAAGTTTTTTTCATATCTAATCCCTAGAAAATTATTAAACAAAATATGTTCTTTAAATTGAACATGATTGATTGAAACACGGGGGATCGACGCAAGGCAATCAAAGTCGATGCCAAATACTTACTATTTTTCAAAATAGTAACTTTTTCGCAACATCAATTACGTTGTGGCCATCGTGGCTGCGCAAGGCCAGAGGCCTTCGTCAGGATGCTTGAAGTGATTGCCCGAAACCGCTTAGCTGCTAAAGCGCATTGCGCGCTACCCGCTTTCAGAGCGCTTTAGTTGCGGGCAGTTTTGCGGTTGGCGCAGTCTGCTTTGGTGCAGCTGGCGTAGAGGCTGAGCGCGTGGTCGGTGATCGCAAAACCTTTGGCTTTGGCGACCGCGTGTTGGCGTTTTTCGATTTCGGCGTCGTAAAACTCTTCCACTTGGCCGCAGTCCAGGCAGACCAGGTGGTCGTGGTGTTCGCCTTGGTCCAGCTCAAACACCGATTTGCCACCTTCAAACTGGCTGCGCTTCAAGATGCCCGCTTGCTCAAACTGTGTCAGCACCCGGTACACCGTGGCCAGGCCGACATCCGCACGCTCTTGCAGCAGTACCCGGAAGATGTCTTCAGCCGACATATGACGCTGGCGGCTGCGCTGGAAGACTTCCAGAATCTTCAGCCGCGGCACCGTGGCCTTGAGGCCGGTGCTTTTCAGTTCGTCGATATTGGTCATGCGCAAAGCGTGGTTGACAGGGGCGTGGCTACAATGGAGCGATCTTACTTCCCTCGGAAATACATGATTTTTACCGCTTGCTTGCGCCGTTTTTCAGCTCTGTTGTGCATGGTGGCGATGTTGTTTTTGGTTGGCGCGTGTTCCAACCTGGACAAAGCCGGGAGCTCGGTAAGGGGGGCTGTGGAACCCTACCGCATGGAGATCGTGCAAGGCAATGTGGTTAGCCGAGAGCAAGTCGCAGCCCTGCCCAAGGGGGCCAGCCGCGCGCAAGTGGTCGCGGTGCTGGGAACGCCTTTGCTGACTAGCGTGTTCCATGCCGATCGCTGGGTGTATGCCTTTAGCCTCACGCGCCAGGGAAAGCCATCGCAGTTGCGCCACGTGACGGTGTTTTTTAAAGGCGATCAGCTCGAACGCGTGGATGCCGATGAACTGCCCTCGGAATCCGAGTTTGTAGGAAGCTTGCGCACCGCCGTGCCATTGCCCGCTCCCAAATCAATGGAGGCCAGCCCCGAGGCACTGGCCAAGTTCCCGCTACCGGCCGCTGCCGTGCCAGCCCCGCCGCTTCCACCGGCACGCGCAAGCTACCCGCCGCTAGAGCCCTAAGCCTCGCTATTGAAGAGCCCCATGACATTTGCCATAGCCATTGCCGGAGCCTCCGGGCGCATGGGCCAAATGCTGGTGGACGCAGTGCGCGCTGCCGACGATTGCCACTTGGCCGCCGCGCTGGACCGCGCGGACAGCCCGGCCATTGGCCAGGACGCTGGCGCCTTTGGCGGACAGACCACGGGCGTGCTGATTTCGCCGGACCTAGAAGCCGGCTTGTCGCAAAGCAAATTCCTCATCGACTTCACCCGCCCGGAAGGCACGATGGCGCATCTGGCCGTGTGCCGCCGACTCGGCGTGGCTATGGTGATAGGTACCACCGGCTTTAGCGAGGCGCAAAAAGCGCAGATTGCTGAGGCGGCCAAAGACATCCCCATCATGCTGGCGCCTAATATGAGTGTGGGCGTGAACGTGACGCTGAAGTTGCTGGAACTGGCCGCCAAGGCCATGGACACGGGCTACGACATCGAGATCATCGAAGCGCACCACCGCCACAAGGTGGATGCGCCTTCGGGCACGGCCCTGAAGATGGGCGAGGTGATCGCCCAAGCCCAGGGCCGCACGCTGGCCGACTGCGCGGTCTACACCCGCGAAGGCATTACGGGTGAGCGAGATCCGTCGAGCATCGGCTTTGCCACGATTCGCGGTGGGGACATTGTGGGCGACCACACGGTCTTGTTTGCGGGGACGGGCGAGCGCATCGAGATCAGCCACAAATCGTCCAGCCGCGCTACCTACGCCCAAGGCAGCTTGCGCGCAGTGCGTTTTCTGGCCGGCAAGCAAAACGGCATGTTCGATATGTTCGACGTGCTGGGCTTGCGCTAAACCGGGTTTGCCATGTTGGAAGGCGACGCAGTCCACAAAGCGGTAGCTGGAGTGTTGCTGCTGATGTCTTTGGCTAGCTGGTCCATCATCCTATGGAAAAGTTTTTTCCTGCGCAGCGCGCTGGCGGGTTTGGAGCGCAGCATCGCGGCCTTTTGGCAGGCGCCGGATGTGGAGCAGGCCTTGCGCACTTTGCCCACTTTTGACCGCGCCGCTCTGCTGATCCCTTTGATAGAAGCGGGCCGACGCCAAATGCGCCAGCACGCGCAGCCCCGGCTGGCGGCGCAAGGCTCTAGCGCCCAGCAATTGACGCGCGTGTTGCGCGACGCTTTGCAAGCCGGGGTGCGCCGCTTGCAATCCGGGCAGGTACTACTGGCTAGCGTGGGCTCGATGGCGCCTTTTGTCGGGCTGCTCGGCACCGTGTGGGGCATTTACGGAGCCCTGGCGACGATCTCGCAGGCCGGGCAAATCAGCATCGCGCAAGTGGCCGGGCCGGTGGGTGACGCTTTGATCATGACGGCGGCGGGGCTGGCGGTGGCGATTCCGGCGGTGCTAGGCTACAACTTGCTGGGGCGGCTGATCGGACGCATCGAGGCCGATCTGGAGGGTTTTGCCCGCGATCTGCGGGAATTGCTGGTGTACCAGAGCCAGGCGGCGGCCTATCCGCCGGACGGCGCGCTAGACTAAAAACAGGCCATGGCTTTCGGGCGCCTCCAAGCCAAGCGCAGCGATGCGCCTATGAGCGACATCAATATGACGCCGCTGATTGACGTGATGCTGGTGCTGCTGGTGATTTTCATCATCGCCGCGCCCATGATGCTCAGCGCTGTCAAGGTGGATTTGCCCAAGGCCAATGCCGCAGCCAGCAGCCAAAGCAATGCGCAGCCCCTGGCGGTGACGATCGACCAGGCGGGCGCGGTCTTTGTGCAAGAACAGCGTTTGCAGGGCGATGCCTTGCAGCAAGCCTTGCAACAGGCGGCACAACGCAACCCGGACACCGAGGTGCAATTGCGCGCCGACACCGCGGTGCCCTACGGGCGTGTGGTGGAGTTCATGGCGCTGGCCCATGCAGCGGGCTTGAGCCGCATCGGCTTTGTGACCGAAAAACCGCGTTAAGCGGGGTGTGCGCTGACAACTGCGCTCCCTGCGCCGCCCCAATAAGCCTTGCGGCATGCGCGCCTAAAATGCCTGTTGCCTTTAACCCCAGCCCCCAATGCAAGACAAGTACCAACACACCGCCATAGAGCAAGCCGCCCGTAGCCATTGGGCGCAGCCTTTGTGGAACGGCCACGAGGCCTACCGCGTCACCGAAGACGCCGGCAAAAACAAGTTTTACGCCTGTTCCATGCTGCCCTACCCCAGCGGCAAGCTGCATATGGGGCATGTGCGCAACTACACCATCAACGACATGCTGACGCGCTATTTGCGCATGAAGTGCTATAACGTCTTGATGCCCATGGGCTGGGATGCGTTTGGCCTTCCGGCCGAAAACGCGGCGCTGAAAAACGGTGTGCCGCCAGCCAAGTGGACGTACGAAAACATCGCCCATATGAAGCGGCAGATGCAGGCCATGGGCCTGGCTATCGACTGGAGCCGTGAAGTGGCTACCTGCGACCCGAGCTATTACAAGTGGAACCAGTGGCTGTTTTTGAAGATGCTCGAAAGTGGCGTGGCCTACCGCAAAACCCAGGTGGTGAACTGGGACCCGGTGGACCAGACGGTGCTGGCCAATGAGCAGGTGATTGACGGGCGCGGCTGGCGTACCGGCGCGCTGGTGGAAAAGCGCGAGATTCCGGGCTATTACCTCAAGATTACCGAGTACGCGCAAGAGCTTTTGGACCATGTGCAAACCGGCCTGCCTGGCTGGCCCGAGCGCGTCAAGCTGATGCAGGAAAACTGGATTGGCAAGAGCGAAGGCGTGCGCTTTGCGTTCCCGCACACGATTAAAGATGCCAGCGGCGCCTTGATCGGTGATGGGCGTATGTATGTGTTTACCACGCGGGCGGACACCATCACGGGTGTCACCTTTTGCGCGGTAGCCCCGGAGCATCCCTTGGCGCAGCATGCGGCTTTGACCAACCCAGCGCTGGCGGCGTTCATTGAGGAGTGCAAGGCGGGCGGTACGACTGAGGCCGAGCTGGCGGTGAAAGAGAAGGCCGGTATGGATACGGGCCTTTCGGTAACGCATCCTTTGACCGGCGAGCCGGTGGCGCTGTGGGTGGGTAACTATGTGTTGATGAGTTATGGCGATGGCGCGGTGATGGGTGTGCCGGCGCATGATGAACGTGACTTTGCGTTTGCTTTGAAATATGGGTTGGCGATTCGGCAGGTTGTTGCGGTTGCTTCTTCTGCTTCCTCGGGGGCAGCCACGCCAAGCCCTGCGCCGGGTTCCTCCAACGCAAGCGTAATGTCGGCACCCGGCGCAGGGCTTGGCGTGGCCGCGTTGCAGGCGGACGGTGGGAATGCCAAATCCAATTCCACTGCTGGGGCTGCATTTTTGTCTTTTGACGCTAGTGTGTGGCAGGACTGGTACGCCGAAAAAGGCGTGGGGGTGGCGGTGCAGTCGGGTAAGTACGACGGGCTGGGATTCAAAGCTTGTTTAGATGCAGTGGCGGCTGACTTGGCGGCGCTGGGGCTGGGCGAGAAAAAGACGACTTGGCGGCTGCGGGACTGGGGCGTGTCACGCCAGCGCTATTGGGGTACGCCGATTCCTATCATCCATTGCGATGAACACGGCGCGGTGCCGGTGCCTGAGAAGGATTTGCCGGTGGTGTTGCCGCTCGATTGCATTCCCGATGGTTCGGGCAATCCGCTGCACAAGCATGTTGGTTTTCATGCAGGGGTGACTTGCCCGGTGTGCGGCAAAGCGGCGCGGCGCGAGACCGACACCATGGACACCTTTGTCGATTCGAGCTGGTACTACATGCGTTATTGCGACCCGAGCAATAGTGATGCCATGGTGGCCGAGGGCGCAGCCTATTGGGCGCCTATGGATCAGTACATTGGCGGTATCGAGCACGCGATCTTGCATTTGCTCTACGCGCGCTTTTGGACCAAGGTGATGCGTGACTTGGGATTGGTGAAAATCGATGAACCATTTACCAAATTGCTCACGCAAGGCATGGTGCTCAACCATATTTATTCCCGCCGCACTGACAAGGGCGGCAAAGAATATTTCTGGCCGCACGATGTGGAGCATGTGCATGACGCCACTGGCAAAGTCATAGGCGCGCGTCTGGTTAAAGCGGTGGGCGATTTACCTGTTGGCACGGCTATCGACTATGAGGGCGTGGGCACTATGTCCAAGTCCAAAAACAATGGCGTGGACCCGCAGGACTTGATCGAGAAATACGGCGCAGACACCGCCCGCCTGTACACCATGTTCACCTCGCCACCCGAGGCCACGCTGGAGTGGAACGATGCGGGTGTGGAAGGCAGTTACCGTTTTTTACGCCGCGTTTGGAACTTTGGCTATAAGTTGTCGGCCTTGGACTTGGCAGGCGCGCACGCGACGCTAGCGGCCGATGGTGGCTTGGCATCCGTGGCGTTTTCTAAAGAGGCTAAGGTGCTGCGTTTGGAAATGCATACCGTGCTCAAGCAGGTGGACTACGACTACCAGCGCATGCAATACAACACCGTGGTCTCGGGCACTATGAAGATGCTCAATGCGCTGGAAGACTTCAAGGGCCACGACACGCCCGATGGTTTGGTGGCCTTGGCCGAAGGCTTTGGAATGCTGCTGCGCGTGCTCTACCCGGCCACGCCGCATGTGGCGCATGCGCTGTGGGTGGAACTGGGCTTTGCCAAGCACGGCGGCGATTTGCTCGATGCTGCCTGGCCCGTCGTGGACGCCAGCGCTTTAGTGCAAGACGAAATTTCGTTGGTGCTGCAAATCAATGGCAAATTGCGCGGTGCATTGCTGGTGCCTTCGGATGCGTCGCGCGAAGCGATTGAAGCACTGGCGCTGCAAAACGCTACGGTGCAAAGTTTTGCCCAAGGCGCAGCGCCGAAAAAAGTGGTGGTCGTTCCCGGTCGTTTGGTTAACGTGGTGCTTTAGTCGCTGTACGTAGCATGTTGCACACCACGCTTCGCACCCTGGCCCTTTGGCTGTCGCTGGCCTTATCGGCAACGCTTTTGCAGGGCTGCGGCTTTGCATTACGTGGTGCGCCTAACTATGTGTTTGATACGGTGGCGGTGACGCCCGAGCGCTCTGTTGGGGTGGCCGCTGAGTTGTCGCGCTTGCTGGGCAACCGGGTACGCCCTGCGGTGACGCCTGTGGGCGGCTCCGCGCCCGATGCGATTGTGGAAATTCTGAGCGAGTCGCGTCAAAAAGTGGTGATGGGTTTAAATGCGGCTGGCTTGGTGCGCGAATTTGAATTGCGCCTCACAGTGCGCTTTTCGGTGCGCACGCCCAAAGGCACGGTTTTGATTGAGCCGACAGATATCCGCCTGGAGCGCAGTGTCAGTTTTAACGAGGCGGCGGTTCTGTCAAAAGAAACCGAAGAAGTGATGCTCAACCGCGATATGCAAACCGACGCGGTACAGCAAATCGTGCGCCGCTTGGCGGCGATTAAATCGCTGGCGCCCTGAGGCTGGCGCGCCATGCAGTTAGCGCATTCGCAATGGGCCCGGCATCTGGAGCGTGGGCTCAAAAGCCTGTACACCATCCATGGCGACGAGCCGCTGTTGCAGCAAGAAGCGCTGGACGCATTGCGCGCCTATGCGCGCACCCAAGGCTTTACCGAGCGCAGCGCGCACATGGTGTCAGGCGCGCATTTCGACTGGAGCGCGGTGCTGGCCGCCGGTGGCAGCATGAGCTTGTTTGCCGACAAGCAAATGATTGAAATCCGCATTCCCAGCGGCAAGCCGGGCAAAGAAGGTAGCGTCGCTTTGCAGCAGATCGCCGAGCAGGCGCAGGGCAACGATGCGGTACTGACTATCGTGATGCTGCCACGCATGGATAAAGCCACCAAAAGCACAGCCTGGTTTGCTGCCTTGGAAAACGGCGGTGTGACGCTGCAAGTAGACCCGGTGGAGCGCAAAGACTTGCCGGCCTGGATAGCCCAGCGCCTGGGCGCGCAAGGCTTGCGTGTGGCTGCGGGCGAAGAAGGCCAGCGGACATTGCAATTTTTTGCCGACCGTGTGGAAGGTAATTTGCTCGCCGCCCATCAGGAGGTGCAAAAGCTCGTCTTGCTGTTTGCGCCCACGGCACAAAGCGGCGGCGTATTGCGTTGGGAGCAGGTGGAAAGCGCGGTGCTCAATGTGGCGCGCTATGACGTGTTCAAACTCAGCGAGGCGGTGCTGGCTGGACAGCCGCTGCGCGTGCAGCGCATGCTCGAAGGCTTGCAAGCCGAGGGCGAGGCCGAGGTGCTGGTGCATTACACCCTGGCCGAAGACATACGCGCTTTAAAGCGCGTCAAAGACGCCATGGCTCAAGGCCGCCCGCTGCCGCTGGCCTTGCGCGAGAACCGCATCTGGGGCAACAAAGAGCGCTTGTTCGAGCGCGTGCTGCTGCGCATCAGCGCGCCTCAGCTGGCGCAATTACTGCAAGCGGCGCATACCGTGGACGGCATCATTAAAGGCCTCAAGCAGCCTGACTGGCCCGCCAGCGGTTGGCAGGCCCTGCACCGGCTGGCGCTGGACTTGTGCCGCTTGGCGGCGCCGCCTAAGCCGGTGTCGGCGCGCACTTAAGCGCAGGCTTATCGCTGCGCCTCTTCGGGCGATGGGGGCAAATCGGGCACCTGCACCAAAGCCGCTTCAAAGCGCGCTTGCGAAGCCCGTGCCGCGCGCTCGCCGATGTATTTTTCGGTGTTAAATGCCGAGGCTTTTTCGGCCACCGCAGAGGCGATGAACTGGTTGAGCGATACCCGGTCTTGCGCTGACATTTCCCGCACCAATTGGTGCAGCGAGTCGGGTAAGCGAAGGCTGATGGCTCCCATAATTTAAGTCTCCAGTTGTTGCAAAAATTCACGCGGCGTCATCACAACCACGCCTAACGATGCCGCGCTTTTGAAGTCTGACACATTCCAAGTCACCACACAGGCACCCGAGGCCATGGCTAACTCCAACAAAAAATCGTCATCCGGATCCTTGAGCAGCGGCCTCCAAAGATAAAAAATCTCGTGGGCCTGGGCGCGTGCGCACACGAAATCAAGCACATCGTCAATCGCTTGCGCCGACAATTGCAGTTGCCCGCGCTTGAGCACGGCTTCATGTTCAGCAACCAGGGGCGTTGAAATATGAATACGGTAGGTCCCGCTGGGCAAGGCGGCAAGCAGCGCGAAGGAAGCGCCCTGGCGCGAGCGTAAAGCGCTGAGCAGAACATTGGTATCGATCACCGCATCACGGAACATTTTGGTATTATAGGTAATACCGTAGTATTTAGACAAATGCGCCGATAGCTGCTGGCGCCAGATGCATCAAAATCCAGCCATGAACACCTCTGTCGCCAACCCTGTCGAAATCGCTCACGCGCTTGGCGCACAAGCCAAAGCCGCTTCTAGTGCCATGGCGCGGGCCAGTGCGGCGGACAAAAACCGGGCCTTGCTGGCTTTGGCTGCACTATTGCGCGAAAACACCCAGGCCTTGCAAATAGACAACGCCAAAGACCTGGAGCGCGCTCTCGCCGCCGGGCTGGCCGCGCCACTGGTGGACCGGCTGCGCCTCACGCCCAAAGTGCTGGAAACCTGCGCCCAGGGCTGCGAGCAGTTGGCCGCGATGCCAGAAATCATTGGCGAAATCAGCGGCCTGCGCCAGCAGCCCAGCGGCATCCGCGTAGGGCAGATGCGCGTGCCCATCGGTGTGTTTGGCATGATTTTCGAGAGCCGGCCCAACGTCACCATCGAGGCGGCCAGCCTGTCCATCAAAAGCGGCAACGCCTGCATATTGCGCGGCGGTTCCGAAGCCATTGATTCGAATAAAGCGCTGACCTTGCTGGTGGGCCAAGCATTGGCGCAAGCGGGCCTGCCCGCCGATGCGGTGCAGTTGGTGCAAACCACCGACCGGGCTGTGGTGGGCGAGTTGATTGCCATGCCGCAGTTTGTGGATGTCATCATCCCGCGCGGCGGCAAAAGCCTGATCGAGCGCATCAGCCGCGAGGCCAAAGTGCCGGTCATCAAACACCTGGACGGAAATTGCCACACCTATGTGGACGACCCCTGCGACATCGCCATGGCCGTGACGGTGGCAGACAACGCCAAGACCCAAAAATACAGCCCTTGTAACGCCAGCGAAGGCTTGCTGGTAGCGCGCGCAGTAGCAGCGCAGTTTTTGCCGCAAATCGGCGCTATTTACGCTGCCAAAGGCGTGGAGATGCGCTGCTGCCCCGAGGCCAAAGCCTTGCTCGCAGGCCTGCCCGGCGCCAAACTGCAAGACGCCACCGAGCAAGACTGGTTTGAGGAATACCTGGCGCCCATCATCAGCATCAAAGTGGTCGATGGCCTGGACGCTGCCATTGCGCACATCAACCACTATTCCAGCCACCACACCGACGCCATCCTCACCCGCGACCATATGCACGCGCAGCGCTTTTTGCGCGAGGTGGACTCGGCCAGCGTCATGGTCAACACCAGCACCCGCTTTGCCGATGGTTTTGAATACGGCCTGGGCGCCGAAATCGGCATCTCTACCGACAAATTCCACGCCCGTGGCCCGGTCGGCATTGAGGGCCTGACCTCGCTCAAGTACGTGGTGCTGGGGCAGGGGGAAGTGCGGGGCTGATCTGCGCATGCAGTGGGGTACCAGGCGCCCCGATGAGAGGATTTTCTCCATCGGACCTTTTGAAGGACCTGATGCCCTTGTATTTTTTGTTAACTGCACCATGTGTGTCATGTTGGCCTGACAGAATCGGCCGTAGACTCCGCAGTAAAGTCGCACACTATGGTCCCCCACCTCGTTACCGCCCTGACCGGCCCCATTAATGAACTGGAGCAGCGCCTGCTGGACACCATGCCGGCCATTGAGCGCTGGTTTCGGCTGGAGTGGATGGAGCACACGCCGCCCTTTTATACCTCGGTGGATGTGCGCAATGCCGGTTTCAAGCTGGCGCCGGTGGATACCGACTTTTACCCCAACGGCTGGAACAACCTGACGCCTGAGATGCTGCCACTGGCAGTGCAGGCAGCCATGGTGGCGATCGAGAAAATCTGCCCTGAGGCGCGCAACCTGCTGATCATCCCCGAGCACAACATTCGCAGCACCTTTTACCTGAGCAACCTCGCCCAGTTGCGGCGCATCTTCCACATGGCGGGGCTCAATGTGCGCATAGGCTCCATCAGCCCGGAGATCAAGAAAAGTACCGTCATCGACTTGCCCGGCGGCGAGAGCATCACCCTCGAACCCGTGCTGCGCAACAAAGGGCGCATCGGCGTCAAGGACTTTGACCCTTGCACCATCTTGCTCAATAACGATCTGGAGGCAGGCATTCCCGGCATTTTGGAAGACTTGCACCAGCAATACCTGCTGCCGCCACTGCACGCTAGCTGGGCGGTGCGGCGCAAAAGCACGCATTTCGCCTGCTATGAAGAAATTGCCAAACGCTTTGGCAAGCTCACCGGCATTGATCCCTGGTTGATCAACCCGCTGTACGAGAGCTGTGGCGATGTCGATCTGGCCGACGCCAAAGGCCTTGCCGCCCTGAGCGCGCGGGTGGATTCCACCCTGAGCAAAGTGCGCCGCAAGTACAAGGAATACGGCATCAAGGAAAAGCCTTTTGTCATCGTCAAGGCCGACAACAGCAGCGGCGGCATGGGCCTCATGACCGTGCGTGACGCCAAGCAAGTGCCCGACTTAGTGGCGCGTGCCCAGGCGGCGGCCCCGCAGGACGACGGCTTGCGCCAACTGATCGTGCAAGAAGGCGTGCTCACCCACGAGCGTATGAACGATGCCGTGGCCGAGCCGGTGGTGTACATGATGGACCGCTATGTAGTGGGCGGCTTCTACCGTATCCACGCCGATCGCGGCGAGGACGAAAACCTGAGCGCTCCCGGCTCTTTGTACGTGCCGCTGGCCTTTGGGGCCAGCACCCAGCTGCCGCAGCTAGGCGTGCGCCCGGGCGCCAGTGAGCCCAACCGCTTTTATATGTATGGGGTGGTGGGCCGCTTGGCTATGTTGGCCGGCAGCTACGAGCTCGAAGCGACCGATCCGTTGGCCGACGAGGGGGAATAGTCCGCCCGACAGGCTGCGGGTTTTGTAGCAGCAGCGACTTTTCTTGCTGCATTGCAACATATTTTTTGGTTCAGCCCCTCCAAGTGGGCCGAAAGCGGCTTTTGACGTAGCACAATGGCGCTCCCCGCGACAACCGAATCCGTGCCGCTCTAGTGGTCGGTGCAACTTGTGTCTTCACAAAAAACATCTCTCACGGCCTTGACCGTTGGCGCCATTGGCGTGGTCTATGGCGACATCGGCACCAGCGTCCTGTACGCGCTCAAAGAAGTTTTCGGCTCCGGCCATGTGCCTTTCACCCCGGACAATGTCTATGGCATTTTGTCCATGTTTTTCTGGACGCTGACCGTCATCGTCTCGCTCAAATACGTAGTCTTGGTGTTGCGCGCCGACAACGAGGGCGAGGGTGGGCTGATCGCCATGCTGGCGCTGGCCTCGCAAGCGGTGAAAGACAAGCCGGTGTTGCGCCGGGTTTTGCTCAACGTCGGCATTTTCGGCACCTGTTTGTTTTATGGCGACGGGGTGATTACCCCGGCGATTTCGGTGCTGGGCGCGGTGGAGGGTTTGGAAGTCATTTCGCCGCGTTTTGTGAAGTACGTGGTGCCGCTAACTCTGGTGATTTTGTTCTGCCTGTTTTGGGTGCAAAAGCGTGGCACCACCGGTATTGGCAAATTTTTTGGCCCTATCACTTTGGTGTGGTTTGCAGCGATCGGTGCATTGGGGGTGTTTCATATTGCGGCCAACCCGGCTATCTTGCTGGCGCTTAGCCCCCATTACGCCGCGCAATTTGTCTGGGAGAACCCGGGCGTGACCTTTATCTTGCTGGGCGCGGTGGTCCTGTGCGTGACCGGCGCTGAAGCCTTGTATGCGGACTTGGGTCACTTTGGCAAAAAGCCAATCCGTATTGCCTGGTTTGCGGTGGTCATGCCATCACTGACGCTCAACTATTTTGGCCAGGGCGCTTTGTTGCTGGCCAACCCGGCCGCCGTCAAAAACCCGTTTTACATGATGGCCCCAGACTGGGCGCTGATACCTTTGGTCGTGCTGGCCACAGCGGCTGCGGTGATTGCTTCGCAAGCTTTGATTACCGGCGCATTTAGCGTGACCAAGCAGGTGATTCAACTAGGCTATTTGCCGCGTCTGAACCTGATCCACACCAGCGCGCGCGAGGCCGGACAGATTTACATTCCTTCGGTGAACTGGGGGCTGTTTGCGGTGATTGTGCTGGCCGTGGTCATGTTCAAGTCTTCCAGCAACCTGGCGGCGGCCTACGGCATTGCGGTATGTACCGACATGCTGATTACTACCATCTTGACCTTTTTCGTCATCCGCTACCGCTGGAACTACCCGCTGGTTTTGTGTCTGCTGGCCACCGGCTTTTTCTTTGTGGTGGACTTTTTGTTTTGGGCGTCCAACTTACTCAAATTCTTCGATGGCGGCTGGTTCCCCTTGGCCTTGGGCGCGGTCATCTTTATGTTGATGGGTACCTGGAAAGATGGGCGGGCCTTGCTCAACTCCAAAATCAAGGCCGACGCGCTGGATTTACGCGGGTTTTTGGATTCGGTGTTCATCAGCCCGCCGGCGCGTGTTGAGGGCACTGCCGTGTTTCTGACCGCTGCAGTAGGTACCGTGCCCACTGCCTTGTTACATAACTTAAAGCACAACAAAGTTTTACATGAAACCAATTTATTTGTTTCCGTACGCAGCCATGAAGTGCCTTGGATAGGCTTGGACAAGCGCATCGAGATCGAGCGCCTGGGCCATGATTGCTGGCAGGTGCAGATAAATTACGGCTTTAAAAACGACCCGGACGTACCTAAGGCTTTGCAACAACTCAAAGGCCGGGGCGTGGCGCTGGAGCCGATGTCCACCAGCTACTTCCTTTCGCGCGATACGGTGGTGCCGGTTTTGGGCGAGGGCATGGCGCCCTGGCGTGAAAAACTGTTTGCCCAAATGCACCACAACGCCAGCAGCGCTGCGGACTTTTTGAACCTGCCCAATAACTCGGTGGTCGAGATGGGCTCCAAGATAGAGATTTAGCCCGCCGTGCAATTTTTCAAAGACCTGAGCTGGTCCACCTTCACCGCCGGTTTTGTGGCGGTACTGGTGGGCTTTACCAGCTCCATTGCCATTGTGTTTCAGGCCGCCCAAGCCTTTGGCGCTACGCAAGAGATGCTGGCCTCCTGGGTTTGGGCGATCAGTATCGGCATGGGCCTGACCACCGCTATACCATCATTGATGATTCGTAAACCGGTGATGGTGGCCTGGAGCACCCCCGGCGCTGCGGTCTTGGCCAGCGCCGGACTGGCGGGCGGTTTCAGCATGGGCCAGGCGGTGGGTGCGTTTATGGCGAGTGCGGCTTTGATCGTGGTGATCGGTGCCAGCGGCTGGTTTGAGGCCTTGACCAAGCGCATTCCTCTGAGCATCGCCAGCGCTTTGCTGGCCGGGGTGTTGGCGCGCTTTGGTATTGCTGGCTTTGCCGCTGCCCAAAGCGCTTTGCCTTTGGTCTTGCTGATGCTTTTGACCTATTTGTTGGGCAAGCGCTTTATGCCTTTGTACGCAGTGCCGCTAACGCTTTTGTTTGCAATTTTGTTTGTCGCAGGGCAGGGCGATTTTTCCAATGTAGTCATTCCTACGGGCCTCACATGGCCCGTTTATGTGGCGCCTGAATTTACCTGGTCGGCCATGGTCAGTTTGGCGCTGCCCTTGTTTGTGGTGACCATGGCCTCACAAAATATGCCCGGTGTGGCTGCCATCAAAGCCTGTGGCTTTGGCGACGAGCGGGCCAACGGCGGCGATGCCGGTTTACCGATCTCGCGCATCCTTACCATGACGGGTGTGGCCACGCTGGTGTTTGCCCCCTTTGGCGCGTTTTCGCTGAACCTAAGCGCCATCACCGCCGCCATGTGCATGGGCCCGCAATCGCACCCGGACAAAGCGCGGCGCTATACCGCTGCGGTATGTTGCGGCCTGATCTACATCGCCCTGGGCTTGTTCGGCGCCACCATCATGGCCATGCTCAGCGCCTTTCCGCAGGCTCTGGTGGTCGCCATCGCCGGCCTGGCTTTGATGGCGACGATTGGCAACGGGCTGGCCAGCGCATTGCATAAAGAGTCTGACCGCGAAGCGGCCATGGTGACTTTTTTGATTACCTTGAGCGGCGTGGTCATCGGCGGCGTAGGCTCGGCCTTTTGGGGCTTGCTCGCCGGTAGCCTGGCGCTGGCTGTGCAACACTACCGGCCACGCAAGTCCTAAAGCGCTGGCGCCCCAGCCCTTCGCGGCGCCAACTTTGTCTCTTGTTTTCTAAGCCGATGGCGCGCCTGTATTCCCGGAGATTTTTTTGATGCACATTTTGTTTGTCGCCGACCCGCTGGAGTCTTTTCAGACTTACAAGGACACCACGTTTTCCATGATGCGCGAGACGCAGCGCCGTGGCCACCAAATTGCCGCTTGCGAGCCGCACCAATTACTCTGGCAACAAGGCGGCGTGGTGAAGGCGCAAACGCGGCGCATCACCTTGACCGGGCAATTGGATCGCTGGTTTGAAGAGCAAGCAGGCGAAGTGCTGGCGCTGCATAGCTTTGACGCCGTCATCATGCGCAAAGACCCGCCTTTTGACAGCGAATATTTTTACGCCACGCACTTGCTGGAGCAGGCCGAGCGCGAAGGCGCCAAGGTGTTTAACAAGCCTCGTGCGCTGCGCGACCACCCTGAGAAGCTGGCCATCATGGAGTTCCCGCAGCACATCGGGCCCACGCTGGTGACCCGCGACGCACAAGCGGTGCGCGCATTTCATGCCGAGCACCAAGACATCATTTTGAAACCGCTGGACGGCATGGGCGGTATGGGCATTTTCCGCGTCAAGGCCGATGGACTGAACCTGGGCAGCATCATCGAAACACTCAACCGCGAGGGCGCGCAAAGCCTGATGGTGCAAAAGTTTTTGCCGGCGATTGCGCAGGGCGACAAGCGTGTATTGGTGATTGGCGGGGTGCCTGTGCCTTTTTGCCTGGCGCGCATTCCGCAGGGTGGCGAGGTGCGCGGCAACTTGGCGGCCGGTGGACTGGGCGTGGCCCAGCCCTTGAACGAGGCCGACCGAGCCATGGTCCAAGCCATGGGGCCGACGCTGGCAGCGCGCGGCCTCTTGCTGGTGGGGCTGGACATCATCGGCACGCACCTGACCGAAATCAATGTCACCAGCCCGACCTGTTTTCAGGAGATCAGTGACCAGACCGGCTTTGACGTGCCTGCCATGTTTGTCGATGCACTGGAGGCGGCTGTCGCAGCCTGAAGTACTGGGGCGATTTAGTCGCGTGGCTCACTCCAGAGCTTGCCACCGGTGGCCCAGTTTTCGGCCTTGATGTCGGTAATGATGACGTCCACCGAACCGGGCGAGCCGCCCAGCACTTCGACGCTCACGCGGGTAATTTCCTGCACCAGTTTTTTCTTTTGTTCCAAGGTGCGGCCTTCAATCATTTCTACATGGTAAGTGGGCATGGGTTTCCTTTGTCATCGCATACGGTTCAGATCTTGGGGCCTTGGCCCCAGTGGCGAGGCGGCAGTTTAGACTGCGGCATGCGTTTTCCTAGGAAAAATTTATGGTGCCGACCTTGATAAGCCAAGGCTTGCGCGCGCTAGGCCAGCACCCGCGCCACAGCGCACTATTGGCGGCTTTGGTCTTGCTGCATGCGGTGGTGGGTGGCCTTATCGGTTTGTCGGTGGACGAGGCGCATTACCTGTTGTACGCCTACCACCCGGCGCTCAGTTATTTTGACCACCCGCCTCTGGTGGGCTGGGTGCAATGGCCTTGGCTTGCATTGGATGCGCCGGTGGGCGTTCTACGCTTAGTGCCCGGACTTTTGTGGCTGGGTACCGTGCTGGCCGTCTACCGGCTGGCAGAGTATCTGCAAGGTAGTAGCAATTTTGGCCATGCGGGCGACGCTGGTTTGTGGGCATTGGGCGCGCTGGCGCTGGCGCCCTTGCTGCATGTGCTGGGCATCGGATTGGTGCCCGATACCTTGTTGATGTTTTTCACCATCTTATTGATGGGACAAACCCTGCGCCTGATGCGGTCTGACGGCCTTTCGCACGGAGGCGCTTGGCTTGCATGGGGCTGTTTGTTGGGGCTGGCAGGCTTGAGCAAATACACCGCAATTTTGATGGCCTTGGCCTCTGGCCTTTGCCTTTTGTCCGCCCACGGTTGGCGCGTCTTGCGTTCTCCTTGGGCTTGGCTGGCCGTGCTGCTGGCCTTGATCATGGTCTCGCCAGTGCTGGTGTGGAATGCGCAACATGATTGGGTGTCGTTTCGCTACCAAGGCCAGCATGGCGCTGGCAGCGGCTGGCATGTGGCTGAGGTGGCGCGCTTTGCGCTCGTCCAGATGCTGGCCTTCGGGCCTTTGCTGCTCTGGGGTTTGTCGGGGCATAGCAAGCACGGCGCGCTACGCCTATTTTTTGCGCTGCCTTGGCTGGTGCTGGCCTATCTGGCTGGCGGGGGTAGCAGCTTGCCACACTGGACGGCACCGGCCTGGGTGGCGCTGGCCCCGTTTGCTGGTGTGGCGCTGGCCCGCTACCGCTATGGCCATGGTGACCGCAGGCGCCAGCGCGTGCGCGCCCGGGTTTTGGCGGTGCTGGTGTTTTTGCAAGGTCTGGGCTGCGCCGCCTTGCTGTGGTTCATGTTATCCGCCGGTGCGCCGCTGTTTCCCCGCACTTGGGACAACACGGCAGTAGGCGCCAACCCTTTTGCCGAACTGTATGGCTGGGACCAGGCTGGTGCGCGCGCTAGCAGCCTGGCGCAGGCGCAGGGTCTGTCCAGTGTGTCGGTGCAGAACTGGACGCTGGGCAGCCGCCTGGGGTGGTATGTGCGGCCCTTGCCGGTGCATGTACTGGATGCTGGCTTGAGCCAGTTCTCCATTTGGGCTGGAGATCTACCTGTGGGTGCTAGCACGCTGCTGGTGGATAACTCTTTGCTGGCCTTTGAGACGCCGCTAGGGCCGCATGGCTTCGCCAATTGCCAATTGCTCGATACCTTGGATACCCGCCACAGCGGCGCACCGGTAGCGCGCTTTCGGTTTTATGCCTGCCAGGGCTGGGCCGGCGATCCACAACCGCGCAACCGGACGCCCGGCCCATGAGCGCGCGTTGGTGGTTGCCGCTGCTGGTGCTGGTGATTGCTGCGCCCTTGTGGCTGCATTGGTGGGAGCCCGGCTTGTTCCTGGCCATCAACCAGGCCTGCGCCAACGTGCCCGCCGTGGCCTGGGCCGCACTTTCTTTGGGGGGTAATGCCTGGGGCGTGCTGGCATTGACCTCGCCATTACTGCTATTCGCGCCGCGCCTCATGTGGGCTTGGTTGTGTGCTGCGCCGGTGGCCGTGGTCATGGTGCGCATCGGTAAGGAATGGTTGTTCAGCCCGCGTCCGGCAGGGTTGATAGAGCACGCACAAATCCGCATCGTAGGTGAGCCCATGGAACTGGCCTCCATGCCTTCAGGCCATACGCTGACAGCTTTTGCCGTGGCGGGCAGCATTTATTTTGCGATCGATGGCGAGCGACGGCGGCGCTTTGTTTGGCTGTGGCTGCTAGCGGCGCTGGTGGGCTTATCGCGCATGGCGCTGGGCGCGCATTGGCCGGGGGATGTGGCGGTCGGCGCCTGCTTGGGTGTGTGGGCTGCGGCCATCGGACACTTGCTTTTGCAGCGGCTGGGTCCTGGCGCCACCGCGCCCACAGGCTGGCCCATGCGCATCTTGGCTGCTGTGCTGGCGCTCACGCTCTACCACATGCTGGACGCGCCCCTAGATTACGAGGAAAGCCGGCAGCCGCAATATGTGCTGGCGCTGGTGTTGGTGCTGGTCTTGCTGCGCTTTGCCCGCCTTCAGCGAAGCGCTACTGCGCCATGACAAATAAAACGAATCTACGGCTCCTCAAACTGTGCCTTGTGCGCCCATAGCGCAGGTAGGACTGATCTATGACTAAAAAATCGAACGAGGCCCCGCTGCCTGCAGGGCCGCAGGACACTGCACTGGCGCGTCGCTATAGCTTATGGTTTGCCCTTTTGCTTGCGCTGGGCATGCTGTACTTTGCGCTGCTGCCAGGTTTGTTAGGCGCCTGCCTTGGCTTTCTGGCGGCCAAAGCCATAGTCCGGCTGGGCCAACGCCGGCGCTACGGCCCCAACCGGGCTTTCGCGGCGGCGGTGGTGATCGTGCTGCCCCTGATGGCCTTGGTGCTGGCCTTGCTCAATGCCAAAGCGCTGGCGCTGGGCGCCATGGGCCAGTACCAGGCCTTGCTGCAATTCCTGGCGCAGACCGTTTTGGAAATTCGCAAAAAAATACCGCCCGATTGGGCGCTCTACCTGCCCGAGGAACTGATGGATGTGCAGCTGTGGCTGGCCGACATGCTCAAGTCCAAAGCCAGTGTGCTGGCCGGGGCGGGCACCCAGGCCTTGCACGGGCTGCTGCTGGTTTATGTGGGGCTGGTGGTTGGCGCATTAATGGCGGCGGGCACGGTGGCGCCCACTAGCGCGCCGCTGCGCTTGCAAATGCGCGCGCGCGGGCGGCTGTTTATTGCCGCCTTCGGCCAGGTGGTGGTGGCGCAGTTTTGGATTGCAGTGTTCAACGCCAGTTGCACCGCCGCGCTTTTGTTGATTGCGCTGCCGCTGGCTGGAGCGCATGTGCCCTACATCGGGTCGCTGGTCACGCTCACCTTCTTTTGCGGGCTGATTCCCATTGTCGGCAACCTGCTGTGCAACGCCATGCTCACCCTGGCGGGTTTGTCGGTGTCAGTCGGGGTGGGCATCGCTTGCCTGGTGTTTTTGGTGGTGATCCACAAAGCCGAGTACGCCATCAATGCCCGCATCCTGGGAAAACACACCAATACCGCGTCCTGGGAGCTACTGGCGGTGATGTTTATCGGCGAAGCCCTGTTTGGCCTGCCCGGCCTGGTGGCCGCGCCTTTGTATTACGGCTATGCCAAAAAGGAGTGGCAAGCCGGCGGCTGGATTTGAGGGCGCTTAGCTTGGTTTTCAGCCCGGCAAAGGCGTTTTCATGCGCTTGGCCGCCTTCCGCTACTTTTAAAACTCGGGAAAACCCGCTATCATTAGCACTCGTTGGGGTTGAGTGCTAACAAAACCGCCCCACTTATCTGTTGCAGTCCCCTTTGGCACCAAAGGCGGGCTGCCTGATTTTTCAATAGTCGTTTCTAAACCTAGGAGATTCTTTATGAAACTGCGCCCATTGGCAGACCGCGTGATTGTGAAGCGCGTCGAAAGCGAAACCAAAACCGCCTCCGGCATCGTCATCCCCGACAACGCCGCTGAAAAGCCCGATCAGGGCGAAGTCCTGGCCGTCGGCCCCGGCAAGCGCAATGACAAAGGCGAGTTGGCCGCCCTGACCGTCAAGGTTGGCGACCGCGTCTTGTTTGGCAAGTACAGCGGCCAGACCGTCAAGGTCGATGGCGACGAGCTGCTCGTCATGAAAGAAGACGATTTGTTCGCAGTGGTTGAGAAGTAATTGCTACTGCGCGAACGCCATGCGTCGTTGCTCCGTGCTCGCCATCCTCACGTACAAAAAGTACGTTCCGGTGGCTGCGCGGTGCGCCTAGCCTGACGTCCGCTCGCGACGCAATTTGTCCCCAACAAAGTTTTTTTAATTGATATTTTTGGAGTCCTAACATGGCAGCAAAAGACGTAATTTTCGGCGGCGAAGCCCGCGCACGCATGGTTGAAGGCGTGAACATTTTGGCCAACGCGGTCAAAGTAACCCTGGGCCCTAAAGGCCGTAATGTGGTGCTGGAGCGCTCATTCGGCGCCCCCACCGTGACCAAGGACGGTGTGTCCGTGGCCAAGGAAATCGAACTCAAAGACAAACTGCAAAACATGGGCGCGCAGATGGTTAAGGAAGTTGCTTCCAAGACGTCTGACAACGCTGGCGACGGCACCACCACCGCTACCGTGTTGGCACAAGCCATTGTGCGCGAAGGCATGAAATACGTGGCCGCCGGCATGAACCCCATGGACTTGAAGCGCGGTATCGACAAGGCAGTCACCGCTTTGATCGCCGAGCTGCAAAAAGCCTCTAAAGCCACTACCACCACCAAAGAAATCGCCCAAGTCGGTTCCATCTCGGCTAACAGCGATTCCAGCATTGGCGACATCATCGCCAAGGCCATGGACAAAGTGGGCAAAGAAGGCGTGATCACCGTGGAAGACGGCAAATCGCTGGACAACGAACTCGACATCGTCGAAGGCATGCAGTTTGACCGCGGCTA